>CAMWUX010000060.1 GCA_947177605.1 uncultured Porphyromonadaceae bacterium | reverse complement strand
GGATCACATCGCTGATGGTGGAGGGGGGACCCACGCTGCTGCAATCATTTATCGATGCGGGATTGTGGGATGATGCAAGAATAGAGATTTCGCCCGTCAGTCTCGGCCGGGATGGCACTGCCAAAGCCCCGCAGATGCCGTCGGGAAGGGTGGCGGAAACCAAGATCGACGGTAACAACATTATTACAATTAGCAATTTTAACTAATAGTAAACATTCGTTAAGGAAAAACTTGTTAACTTTGCAAGTTGAAAATAACCAATCTATGACAAAATTTCTGCCAATATACCTGATGCTCGCCCTCCTCGTGACGGGTGGTGTGTCAGTGTCGTGCGATTCCGACACCAAGGATGCCTATTCCTACTCCGACCCTATGCGCAATTCAGTGATGGTAAGCGCATTCAATCTTAAGGCCGACGACAGCGTCCTCACTAATCTCGACTCAGTGTATTTCACTATCGACCTTGATCATGGGCGGATCTTCAACGCCGACTCACTCCCGATGGGTACGAAAGTGAATCGTCTCATACCGGTCATCACTATCCCCTCTTGTCGCAAGGCAGAAATCACGATGCCGTCGTCGACCGGCGCCGACACTGTGATAAACTATATGACCAACAGTACCGACTCGATCGACTTCTCCCGCGGATACGTGAAGCTCCACGTGGTATCGATCGACGAGGAGGTGGAATGCACCTACACCATTTACGTCAACGTACACAAGATGGCTCCCGACTCTCTGGCATGGGGAGGCGCTGCATGGGCTCCTCTGCCCGTATCGTCGGCCACGGCAGCCAAAGCAGTCACCGTAGGTTCTGACGTATGTCTCTTCACTGAATCAGCATCGGGTACCAGCCGATCCGTCACCACCGATCCGTCGGCCAACAATTGGGTCACCGAGACAGTGACACTTCCCGAGGGTGCGGTGCTTGACGAACTTACCGCCTGCGGCAATACGCTATACATCATCGATAACGCCAATGCACTCTACGCATCCTCCGACCGCGGCTCCACATGGACGGCTACCGGCGCCACGATGAGCCACATCTACGGAGCGTATCAGGATATGATAGCCGGAGTGCAGCCTCATGCCGACGGCACTTATCTTCACGTCACTTATCCTGCGACCACTACGTCGGCTGTGGCAGCCGAATGTCCGGTAAGCGGCACAAGCGGTGCTGTAGTATTCACCAGCGAATGGTCTACATCGCCGATGATGATAATCGTGGGTGGCCGATGCGCCGACGGCACTCTCACCGGTTCGAGCTGGGCTTTCGACGGCACCACCTGGGCACCGAGCTCCGTCACACCGATGGCTGCCGTAGAGGGAGCCGTGATGGTACCCTACTTCTCATTCTCGCTCTCCAATATCTGGGATCTCACCAAGCACTCCATACTGCTTGCCATGGGTGGTAAGACCGCTTCGGGTGTAGTCAACAAAAACGTGTATCTGTCGTACGACCGTGGCGTGCACTGGTCGCTCGCACCTCAGTCGATGCAGTTGCCCCAGGGTATCTCTCCGCTATGCGGTGCTTCGGCAGTGATAGCCGATCAGACATTCACATCAAGAGCTACGGCAGCATGGAACGCTATCGAACTTCCACGACTTGCCCCTTGGTATCAGGTCGTAGCGCCTGCTCAATCGCGCGCCACAGAGCCGATCAATGAGTGGGAATGTCCGTTTATCTATCTTTTCGGCGGCACCGACCGTATGGGCGCTTTCAATGACCATATCTATCGCGCGGTGATCAACCGACTTATGTTCAAGCCGATCCAATAACCCTCCACGACACTACGACTCCTTGATGAAAGCATTGATACGCCACATACTTCTCGCGGTTGCTCTCCTGATGGTGAGCTTACCGGTGTGTGCGCAGAAAGATGTGGAGTCGTATCGCTTCGATGCCGGTGTCGGTGTGGGTATGAGCGGCTATCTCGGCGATGCGAGCGTGAATCTGTTCGGACATCCGGGTATCGCCGCCAATGTGGGTATGCGCTATCTATTCGACAGTCGTTGGGCCGCCAAGGCTCAGATCTCGATGGCTACGCTGTCGGGCAACACAGCTGACATGGATAATGTGCTCCCAGGATTTGCAGAATACAAATTCAACTCCACCGTGTATGACCTCGGCATCACCGGTGAGGCCAACTTCTTTGCCTACGGAATGGGGGAAACATACAAGCGCCTGCGTCGCTGGACTCCCTTCCTTTCGCTTGGCGTCGGTGTGACCGTCGCAGCCACCGAGGGGGGAGGCACTTCAGCAGCCTTCAATATCCCGATGGGCGTGGGTGTGAAGTTTAAGACAAGCCGCAGGGTCAACCTGCATATACAATTCACTATGACCAAGGTGTTCGGCGATCATGTCGATTCCTCCGAACTCTCGGATCTATATCAGATCAAAAGCTCATTTTTCAAAAATACTGACTGGTACTCACAGCTCACAGTAGGATTCAGCTACGAATTCGGACCGCGCTGCGTGACCTGTAACCGCATAGACTGACACCTATATATAATATGACAACGTCTCTACCACAAATCGACCTCACGCGCCTGCCGCGCCACATAGCCATAATCATGGACGGCAACGGACGCTGGGCCCGCAGTCAGGGCTCCGACCGCTCCGTAGGTCACGAAGCCGGAGTAGATGCCGTGCGCACCGTGATAGAGACAGCCGCCAATCTCGGCATATCCTATCTCACGCTCTACACGTTCTCCACCGAGAACTGGAATCGTCCGCAACTCGAAGTGGATCTGTTGCTGCAACTTATCGTGACGGCAATCAACCGTGAGACAGAGAATCTTATCAAGAACAACGTACGCCTCACCGCTATCGGCGACATCGACCGACTGCCGGAACATTCGCGCCGCAGTCTGGAGGGATGTATGGAGGCCACGTCGAAGTGTACCGGACTGAAAGTGATTCTCGCGCTGAGCTATTCGTCGCGCTGGGAGATCACTGAAGCCGTGCGCCATATCGCCGAGAAAGCCCGCAGCGGAGAACTCAACCCGGCCACAATCGACGAAGCCACAATATCCGGCTCGCTCTCGACAGCCGGTATTCCGGACCCCGACCTGCTCATACGCACCGGCGGCGACTACCGTATAAGCAACTTCCTGCTCTGGCAGATAGCATATTCCGAACTATATTTCACCCCACAATACTGGCCCGACTTCAATGCCCGGAGTCTCTACGAGGCAATCGCCGACTTCCAGAAACGCGAACGCCGGTTTGGACTCACCTCCGAGCAAGTAAGCCAAAGCTGACCCAATCATCATTTCCAAAAAAAGTAATCAAGCCACTCATCATATCATGCGCAAATCGTTACTGCTGATAATCTTGCCCCTCGTGCTGCTCGTCGCAGGCCGGGCGTCCGCTCAGGACACGGCACCTGCCGACACCACATACAATCCCACGATACTCTTCACCGGCATCCCCAACTCTTACCGCATAGCCGGTATTGAGGTGGAAGGCGTCAACAACTACGACCCGCAGCTCATACAGTCGTGGTCGGGATTGAAAGTAGGCGAATGGGTCTACATCCCCGGCTCGGAACTCACGGCAGCGGCCAAGCGTCTGTGGCGTCAGGCCATCTTCTCCAACGTGCAGATCGTGGTCGACAAGATTGCAGGCGATGATGCGTGGCTCACTCTCCGCCTGCGCGAACAGCCCCGCATCTCCGAAGTCAACTTCTACGGAGTGAAGAAGGGTGAGCGCGACGAGCTGGGCGAGCGTCTGGCTCAATTCCGCAAGGGGAATCAGATCACTCAGAATATCGTGAACCGCGCCGAGGCCATCATCAAGAAGTACTACAACGACAAGGGCTTCGGCAACGCCACCGTGAAGATCAATCTGCGCGAGGACCTCTCGGCTCCCAACGAAATGATTGTTGACATCAATGTGCGCCGCAATTCCAAGGTGAAGGTCCACAAGATCTACATTACCGGCAACGAAGTGCTTTCCGACGGTGCCCTCCAGCGCACAATGAAGAAGACCAACGAGAAGGGCAAACTGCTCAATCTATTCAAGCAGAAGAAATTCGTGGAATCCGACTATCAGGACGACCTCCAGCGAATCATAGCCAAGTATAACGAAAAGGGCTACCGCGACGCCAAAATCGTGGCCGACTCCGTAGTGCCTTACGACGACAATACTGTCGACGTCTACATCACCGTCGACGAGGGTAAGCGCTACTATATCAACAACATCACCTGGGTGGGCAACACCATCTTCCCCACGGCGCTGCTCGATGATCTGCTCGGCATCCATCAGGGCGACATTTACAATCAGAAGCTGCTCAACAAGCGTACCACCGAGGACGACGACGCCGTGGCCAACCTCTATCTCAACCGCGGTTACCTCTTCTACAACCTCGTGCCGATCGAACGCACTGTGTCGGGCGACTCCATTGACCTTGAGATGCGTATGGTCGAGGGTCCGCAGGCCCGAATCAACAATGTGGTGATCAACGGCAACGACCGCCTGTATGAGAAGGTGATCCGCCGTGAGCTCCGCGTGAAGCCGGGCGAACTCTTCAATAAAGACGACCTGATGCGTTCGGCTCGCGAAATCGCTCAGACCGGCCACTTCAACCCCGAGTCGATGGATATCCGCCCCGAGCCCAACGAGGAAAACGGCACCGTCGACATCATATTCAACCTCGAGTCGAAAGCCAACGACCAGGTGGAATTTTCGCTCGGCTGGGGTCAGACCGGTATTATCGGAAAACTTGCGCTGAAGTTCAACAACTTCTCGATCAAAAATCTCTTCCACCCGCGATCCTACAAGGGGCTCATACCGCAGGGCGAAGGCCAGACATTTACCATCTCCGCGCAGACCAATGCCCGCTACTATCAGTCGTATTCGATCTCGTTCCTTGATCCGTGGTTTGGCGGCAAGCGCCCCAACTCGCTGTCGGTATCGGCCTACTACAGCCGTCAGACAGGCGTAAACTCATCGTACTACAATTCCAACTGGTCCAATCCCTATCTCTACAACAACTACGGATATGGGTATAACTACGGCTACGGCTCGGACTACTATCAGAATTCCATCAACAATGCCTACGACCCCAACAAGGTGCTCCAGATGCTCGGCGTAGCAGTAGGCTTCGGCAAGCGACTGAGCTGGCCCGACGACTATTTCACATTCCAGACCGAACTTTCCTACAACTGGTATTACCTCAAGAACTGGGAGTACCTCTATTATATGAACAACGGTACGTCGAACTCCATTGTGCTCGGCCTCACACTGGCCCGCAACTCTATCGACAACCCACTCTATACACGTCGCGGCTCATCATTCTCGCTGAGCCTGCAGCTCACGCCTCCGTCGTCGCTCTTCGGCAAGAAGGACTGGAAGAAGCTCTACGAGGAGAATACCACAGAGTCGAAGAAGGAGCTCTACAAATGGATCGAATACTGGAAGCTGAAATTCCGCTCCCGCACTTATACTCCGCTCACCGACCCCAACGGCACATACACTCTCGTGCTTATGACCCGCGCCGACTTCGGTCTGCTCGGCAGCTACAACCGTTGGCTCAAATCGCCCTTCGAGACATTCTACGTGGGTGGCGACGGTATGACCGGCTCATATACCTATGCAACCGAGACCATCGGTCTGCGAGGCTACGAAAACGGTGCTCTTACTCCCTGGGGTCGTGAAGGCTACGCCTACACCCGCCTCGGCGTAGAGCTCCACTTCCCCTTCCTTCTCCAGACCCAGACCACCATCTACGGCCTCGCATTCCTCGAAGCGGGTAATGCCTGGACGAAGGTGAGCGACTTCAATCCATTCAACCTTAAGCGTTCCGGCGGCTTCGGTCTGCGTATCTTCCTCCCGATGGTAGGTATGATGGGTATCGACTGGGCATACGGTTTCGACAAGGTATTCGGCACTCGCGGCGGATCGCACTTCCACTTCATCCTCGGTCAGGAATTTTAAACTTTTTGCCCTCTTACCCGTCTGTATAGATATATTCAACCAACTAATCATCTACGAAAATGAAAAAACTACTCCTCACCCTTATAGCCATAGCAGGCTGCGCACTCGCAGGCTCCGCGCAGAAGTTTGCCCTCGTCGATATGGAATACATCCTCTCCAATATGCCCTCCTACGAAGTAGCCAACAATCAGCTTGACCAGCTCTCGCAGCGTTACCAGAAGGAAGTCGAAGCCGTAGGCCGAGAAGCCGAGACGATGTACAACAACTTCAAGTCGCAGATGCCCTTCCTCACCGACGACCAGAAGAAGGCTCAGGAAGAAGCTATCGTGGCCAAAGAGAAAGAAGCAGCCGAGCTTCGCGCCAAGTATTTCGGCCCCGACGGCGAGCTCTACAAGAAGCGCCAGACACTGATGGAGCCGATTCAGGAAGAAGTGTACAATGCCATCAAGAAAGTGAGCGAAGAGCGTGGCTATCTCTGTATCTTCGACCGCGCATCGTCGGCCGACATCGTATTCGCCTCCCCACGTATAGATATATCCAATGAGGTGCTCTCCAAGTTAGGTTATTCCAAATAAATGATATATCTTTGCATCCGCATCTGATTCAATAGAATATAAACCAAAGAAAAAAACATAGACAAATGATCAAGAAATTAGTACTCGCTTGCCTTATTGCACTCCCCGCAATGGCATTCGCTCAGAAGTTCGGCTACGTCGACACTCAGAATCTCCTTGCCAATCTTCCCGCAATGAAAGAGGTGCAGACCCAGCTCGAAGCCACTACAGCAAAATACGAAGCCGAATTCAATAATCTGCGTACAGAGCTTGAAAAGAAATATAGCGAATTCCAGCAGATGGAAGAATCCACTCCCCAGGCTATCAAGGAGCGTCGCGTGCAGGAAATCAACGAACTCGAGCAGAAAGCTCAGCAGTTCCGCACCACCGCAGCCCAGGATATCCAGGCTCAGCAGGAAAAGCTCATGGCTCCCATCCAGCAGCAGGTGATGACAGCTATCCAGAGCGTAGGTAGCGAAGGTGGCTACACCTTCATCTTCGAAGGCGGCCAGATGCTTTATACCGGTGCTGACGTAGTAGACGTGACCAACGCCGTAAAGACCAAGCTCGGCATCAAGTAATCAGGACATCGATCCATCTTTATAGTGGCAGGGGGCAGCACCGACCGGTGCGCCCCCTGCTATTTCAATGTGAGTCGGGCATAAGCCCCCACGGTTTGTAAGTCGGGAATGGATGTTAG
>CAMWUX010000059.1 GCA_947177605.1 uncultured Porphyromonadaceae bacterium | reverse complement strand
TCTTTTTGAACAAGGCTATATTCTTAACTACAAGTTTATAGAGGGTGAAACCCCCAGCGGCATCATCAAAATAGCCCTTAAGTACGATCCCCAGGACCGCGTGAATGCCATCAAGGCTCTCAAGCGCGTATCGCGTCCCGGTCTCCGTCAGTACACCGGCTACAAAGATATGCCCCGCGTATTAAACGGACTCGGCATTGCCATCCTTTCTACCTCCCAGGGCGTGATGACCAATAAAGAAGCCGCCGAGAAGAAGATCGGTGGTGAAGTACTTTGTTATGTATACTAATCATAGGAGGATACCACAATGTCACGAATAGGAAAAGCCCCCATTGAAATTCCCGCCGGCGTCAGCGTTAAGGTCGACGGCGATGTAATTACCGTAAAAGGCCCCAAAGGCACGCTCTCCCAGAAGTTCAACCCCGAACTCACCATCACCGAGGAGGACGGCCATCTTCATATCGCTCGTCCGAGCGACGATCGCGAACACCGCGCACAGCACGGTCTCTACCGCGCGCTGATCCACAATATGGTAGTAGGCGTATCGACCGGTTACCGCAAGGAAATGGAACTCGTCGGTGTAGGCTACCGCGCCAACGCCACCGGTCAGGTACTCGAGCTCTCGCTCGGCTTCTCTCACGCTATCTACATCAAGCTTCCCCCGGAAGTGAAAGTGGAAACCAAGAGCGAACGTAACAAGAACCCCCTCATCATCCTTGAAAGCGACGACAAGCAGCTTCTCGGCCAGGTATGCGCCAAGATCCGCTCCCTCCGCAAGCCCGAACCCTACAAGGGCAAAGGTATCAAGTTTGTGGGCGAGGTAATCCGCCGCAAGTCGGGTAAATCAGCAAGCGCTAAATAAAATCCCTAAAAGATAGCAATCATGCTCTCCAAGATACAACGCAGAAATAAAATCAAGGCCCGCATCCGCGGCAAAATCTCCGGCACCGCCGAGCGTCCCCGTATGACCGTGTTCCGCTCCAACAAGCAGATCTACGTACAGCTTGTCGACGACCTCGCCGGCCGCACATTAGTATCCGCTTCTTCGAAAGGCATGGCTGCCGACGGCACCAAGTCGGAAACAGCAGCTCTCGTAGGCGAAGCAATCGCCAAGAAGGCCCTCGAAGCCGGTATCACCGAAGTAGTATTCGACCGCAACGGTTATCTGTTCCACGGTCGTGTAAAATCCCTGGCTGACGCAGCTCGCAACGGCGGACTTAAATTTTAAGAAATCATGGCAAACAAAAATAATAGAGTAAAATCCACCAACGATCTCGAACTTAAGGATCGTCTCGTGGCCATCAACCGCGTTACGAAAGTGACCAAAGGCGGCCGCACCTTCACCTTCGCTGCAATTGTAGTAGTAGGCAACGAGGACGGCATCATCGGCTGGGGCCTCGGTAAAGCCAACGAAGTGACAGCCGCTATCGCCAAGGGCGTTGAAGCTGCCAAGAAGAATCTTATCCGTGTACCCGTACACAAAGGTACTATCCCTCACGAGCAGGCTGCCAAGTTCGGCGGTTCGCGCGTAATTCTCAAGCCCGCATCCCACGGTACCGGTGTTAAGGCCGGTGGCGCTATGCGTGCCGTACTTGAGAGCGTGGGCATCACCGACGTGCTTTGCAAGAGCAAGGGCTCGTCCAACCCCCACAACCTCGTGAAAGCTACCATCGCCGCTCTCGGCGAGATGCGTTCGCCCGCTCAGGTAGCTCAGAACCGCGGTATCACTGTAGAAAAGGTATTCACCGGTAAGTAATCCCAACCCGATAAATCATCTGCAAAATGGCACAAATCAAAATCACACAGACAAAGAGCCGCATCAACTGTCCCGCCGTTCAGAAGCGCACACTCGATGCCCTTGGCCTTAAGAAGATGAACCACACCGTCGTAAAGGAAAACACTCCCGACGTGATGGGTATGGTAAATCGTGTACGTCACCTTGTAACAGTGACTGAAGCCTAACAAATCAACATTATCATCATTATCCGATAACAACCAATTATGGAACTCAACAACATACATCCCGCAGTAGGCTCCGTGACCACAAAGACACGCGTGGGCCGTGGACAAGGTTCTGGTAAGGGCGGCACATCTACCCGTGGCCACAAGGGCGCCAAGTCGCGTTCGGGCTACAGCCGCAAGATCGGTTTCGAAGGTGGCCAGATGCCTCTTCAGCGCCGTCTGCCCAAGTACGGTTTCAAGAACATCAACCGTGTAGAGTACAAGGCTATCAACCTCGCACTTCTCGAGACTCTGGCTGCTGCCAAGGGTCTTGAGAAAATCGGTCTGGCCGAACTCCGCGAAGCAGGTTATATCTCCTCCAAGCAGCTCGTGAAGATCCTTGCTTCCGGTACTCTCACCCGTGCTCTGGCCGTAGAAGCCAATGCATTCTCCAAGGCTGCTGAAAAAGCCATCGTTGAAGCCGGTGGCTCCATCTCCAAAATCTAATCCGACATGAGATTTTTTCAAACATTAAAGAATATTTGGACAATCGAGGAGCTCCGTCAGCGTCTGATGATCACCTTCCTTCTGGTATTGGTGTACCGTCTGGGCTGTCAGGTGGTACTTCCCGGCATCAGTCCTACCGATCTGCAGGCTCTTCAGAACTTTACCAACCGCAGCGGTCTGATGCAGTTGCTCGATATGTTCTCCGGTGGTGCTTTCTCCCAGGCATCCATCTTCGCGTTGGGTATCATGCCCTACATTACTGCATCGATCGTGATACAGCTGCTCGGCATGGTTCTCCCCTCGTTTCAGAAGATGCAGCGTGAGGGTGAAAGCGGCCGTCAGAAACTCAACCAGTATACGCGTTACCTCACAGTGCTGATCCTTCTTCTTCAGGGTCCTGCCTATCTGGTCAACATCCGTATGCAGGTGGCCGCTGCCGTAGGCGAGGCTTCCATGGGTTTCTGGACCATCGCTTATCTGACCGTGATTCTGGCCGCCGGCTCCATGTTTATCATGTGGCTCGGCGAGCGCATCACCGATCGCGGTATCGGCAACGGTATCTCGTTCATCATCCTCGTGGGTATCATCGCCCGTCTGCCCCAGGCAATCACATTTGAATTCATCAGCCGTCTCCCCGGCGACTCGATGGCTGCCGGCGGTCTGGTAATGTTCCTCATCGAGATCATCCTGCTCTTTGCCGTCACAGTCGGCGCCGTGCTTCTCGTGCAGGGTACACGTAAGGTACCCGTACAGTACGCAAAGCGTATCGTCGGCAACAAGCAGTACGGTGGCGTACGCCAGTACATCCCTCTGAAGGTCAATGCCGCAGGTGTGATGCCTATCATCTTCGCTCAGGCGATCATGTTTATCCCCATCACTCTGGCCGGTTTCGGTTCCGATGGTACGGGTAGCGGCTTCGTGGCTGCCTTCTCCGATATCAACGGATTCTGGTACAACTTCGTGTACTTCGTCATGATCGTGGCATTCACATACTTCTATACCGCTATCACCGTCCGCCCCACACAGATGGCAGAGGATATGAAGCGCAACAATGGCTTCATTCCCGGTGTGAAACCCGGTAAGAAGACCGCCGAATACCTCGACTCCATCATGTCGCGCATCACCCTTCCCGGTTCGCTCTTCCTCGGCGTTGTAGCAATTCTCCCCGCGTTTGCCCGATTCTTCGGCATCAGCCAGAACTTCGCGCAGTTCTTCGGCGGCACATCGCTGCTGATTCTCGTGGGCGTAGTGCTCGACACTCTCCAGCAGATCGAATCCCACCTGATGATGCACCACTACGATGGTCTGATGAAGGACGGCAAGATCAAGGGTCGTACCACAGGCAGTGCCTATTGATAATGTATAATTGGAAAAGATAAAAGCGATCAATCAATGAGCTCAACGATATATCTCAAGACATCCGAAGAGATAGAGCTGATACGCAAAGCATGCGCTCTGACTTCACTTACACTTGGCGAAATCGCCAAGTGGGTGAAGCCCGGAGTGACTACGCAGAAGATTGATACTATCGCCCGCGAATTTATCCTCGACAACGGCGGCCGCCCGGCCTGTCTGGGCTACGGCGGTTTTCCCGCATCGGTATGCATGGAGGTAAACGAGATCGTGGTACACGGCTTCCCCTCCAATTATGCTCTGCGCGAGGGCGACATCATCGGCACGGATCTGGTAGTGGAACTCGACGGTATGAACGGTGACATGTGCTACACATTCCCCGTAGGCGAGATTTCGGACGAACTATATAATCTGTGCCGTACGACCAAGGAATCGCTCTTCGTCGGTATCGAAGCCTGCAAGGAAGGCAACCGTATCGGCGACATTTCAAATGCAGTGCAGCGCTATTGCCAGAGTCGTGGTTACACGGTGGTTCAGGAAATGTGCGGTCACGGCATCGGCCGCGATATGCACGAAGCTCCGGAGATACCCAATTACGGGCGTCGCTCCACCGGACCAATGATCCGCAACGGCATGACACTGTGTATAGAGCCTATGATCAATCTCGGATCGCGCCACATCGTAATCGAGCGCGACGGCTGGACCTGCCGTACACGCGACCGCAAGGCATCGGCTCACTACGAGCATACCGTAGCCGTGGTCGACGGCAAAGCTGAGATTCTCACCAGTTTCGAACACGTATATCAAGTGCTTCAAGATCGATTTATCTAACCCCAATCATATTTTTCAATCAACCAATCCCCAACCAGCTAAGCATGGCAAAACAGACAGCTATCGAACAAGACGGAGTAATCGTAGAGTCGCTTTCCAACGCGATGTTCAGAGTAGAACTCGAAAACGGTCACGAAATCACCGCCCACATCTCGGGTAAGATGCGTATGCACTACATCAAGATTCTTCCCGGCGATAAGGTGCGTGTAGAGATGTCGCCCTACGATCTCACGAAAGGCCGCATAGCGTTCAGATACAAATAATCATTTCAGAAAAATAATCAAACGAAATATACCCCATGAAAGTTAGAGCCTCAGTAAAGAAGCGCACCCCCGACAGCAAGATCGTGCGTCGCAAAGGTCGCCTGTATGTAATCAACAAAAAGAATCCCAAGTTCAAACAACGTCAGGGATAATGCCGCTCGGCACTAATAAAGCAAACACAATCATCCACAGAAAGTCAAAACAAAGTATATGGCAGTACGTATAGTGGGAGTTGACCTCCCCCAGAATAAAAGAGGTGAAATCGCCTTGACTTACATATTCGGCATTGGCCGGAGCGCCGCCAAATCGATTCTCGAGAAAGCCGGCGTGGACAAAGATATCAAAGTAATGGACTGGACCGACGCTCAGGCAGCCGCCGTGCGTGAAGTAATCGGCGCCGACTATAAGGTGGAAGGCGACCTGCGCAGCGAAATCCAGCTCAACATCAAGCGCCTGATGGATATCGGCTGCTACCGCGGCATCCGTCACCGCAATGGCCTGCCCGTACGCGGTCAGAGCACCAAGAACAACGCACGTACCCGCAAGGGCCGCAAGAAAACCGTTGCTAACAAGAAAAAAGCTACTAAATAATCAATAAGATATGGCAAAGAAAACAGTCGCAGCTAAGAAGAGAAACGTAAAGGTAGGCGCAGAAGGCCAACTCCACGTACACTCCTCTTTCAACAACATTATCGTGAACTTAGCCAACGCCGAAGGTCAGGTGATCTCCTGGTCGAGTGCCGGCAAGATGGGCTTCCGTGGCTCCAAGAAAAACACTCCCTACGCTGCTCAGATGGCCGCACAGGATTGTGCAAAGACCGCTTATGATCTGGGTCTGCGCAAAGTGAAGGCTTATGTGAAGGGTCCGGGCAACGGCCGTGAGTCCGCTATCCGTACTATCGCAGGTGCCGGTATCGAAGTTACCGAGATTATCGACGTGACTCCGCTGCCTTTCAACGGCTGCCGTCCTCCCAAGCGTCGCCGCGTGTAATCCGATTCGGCAATCTTATCATTATTTCTAACCTACAATCCGGATCTTACTTATCCCAATGTCGGGAGCCAAGCGCCGAACGCCATGACGGCAGGAGTGAATTAGACCATATTTTCTTCACCTCTCTATGGTCGCGGCTGCACTGACCCGCCCCATAGCCACCCGGACAAAGCTCACCAGACTCACGTAAAGATCCAACTATAGCTAACCAAAAGATTCTAAAACAACAATGGCAAGATATACAGGCCCTAAATCCAAAATCGCCCGCAAATTTGGCGAACCCATCTTCGGCGAGGACAAAGTGTTGGCAAAGCGCACCAACCCTCCCGGACAGCATGGCCCCAACCGTCGTCGCAAGACCTCGGAATATGGCGTTCAGCTCCGCGAAAAGCAGAAAGCCAAATATACATACGGCGTGCTTGAAAAGCAGTTCCACAATCTCTTCGACAAAGCTTCCCGCACCAAAGGTATTACCGGTGAAGTGCTTCTGCAGCTTCTCGAAGGTCGTCTCGACAATGTAGTGTACCGTCTGGGTATCGCTCCCACCCGCGCTGCTGCCCGTCAGCTCGTGCTCCATCGTCATATTACCGTCAATGGTCAGGTAGTGAATATTGCTTCTTATGCAGTGCAGCCCGGCGATATCGTAGGCGTTCGCGAACGCTCGAAGTCACTTGAAGTGATCGCCGACGCACTGGCCGGATTCAACCACTCCAAATATCCCTGGATCGAATGGGACGAATCCCTCAAGGCCGGTAAGCTTCTCCACATGCCCGCTCGCGAAGACATTCCCGAGAACATCAAGGAGCAGCTCATCGTCGAATTGTATTCTAAGTAATAACATTAAAATCTGACCTATCCATATGGCTATATTAGCATTTCAAAAACCTGACAAGGTATTGATGTTGGAGGCCGACAACAAATTCGGCAAATTTGAGTTCAAGCCATTGGAGCCGGGCTATGGTATTACGATAGGCAATGCCCTCCGTAGAATTCTTCTTTCTTCGCTTGAAGGCTACGCTATCTCCTCGATCAAAATCGACGGTGTAAAGCATGAATTCGACACCATCCCCGGAGTTAAGGAAGATGTGACCAACATCATCCTCAACCTCAAGAAAGTAGACCTGAAGCAGACGGTTGAAGATACCGATGCCGAGAAAGCTACCGTCACTGTGACCGGTCCCTGCAAATTTACAGCAGGCGATCTCGGCAAGGTGCTTACCGGCTTTGAGGTGCTCAATCCTGAGCTGGTGATCTGCGAGCTTATCGAAGGCGCAAGCTTTACTCTCGTATTTACTATCAACAAGGGTCGCGGTTGGGTTCCCGCCGATGAGAATCGTGAGCTTCTCCCCGGCAAGGATCTCAATGAGATCGCCCTCGACTCCATCTACACTCCGCTCAAGAATGTTAAATAC
>CAMWUX010000058.1 GCA_947177605.1 uncultured Porphyromonadaceae bacterium | reverse complement strand
GTCGGTGAGCAGCATCGGGAGATTATCTATCACGATCTTGCGCACAGTGGTGTCGAGCGTGGCGAAGAGCTTGTTTTCGGCAAAAACGTCGCTCTTGCTCAGAAGATTCATCAGCGTCGACTTACCCACGTTGGTGTAGCCCACGAGAGCCACGCGGGTGAGTTTGCCTCGGTTCTTGCGCTGCACGGCCTTCTGCTTGTCGATGTCGCGGAGCTCGGCCTTGAGGTGCGCTATCTTGTCGAGGATGATACGGCGGTCGGTCTCGATCTGAGTCTCACCGGGGCCGCGCATGCCGATACCGCCGCGCTGGCGTTCGAGGTGGGTCCACAGGCGGGTGAGGCGGGGCAGCAGATACTGATATTGCGCCAGTTCGACCTGCGTCTTGGCATTGGCCGTCTGAGCGCGGCGCGCGAAGATGTCGAGGATGAGGCTCGTGCGGTCGAGAATCTTTATCTTCAGCTCGCGTTCGATATTGGCCACCTGCTTCGACGAGAGATCGTCGTCGAATATAGCCATACCGATATCGTTGGCCTCCACGTAGGCGCGTATCTCTTCAAGCTTGCCTTTGCCTACATAGGTGCGGGAGTCGGCGCAGGGGAGCTTCTGCACGAAGCGCTTCTCGGTGACGGCGCCGGCCGTATGGGCCAGAAATTCGAGTTCGTCGAGATACTCCTCGACCTGCGATGGTGTCTGCTGAGGGGTGACCAGGGCCACGAGCACTGTGCGCTCCGACGATTCCCGGTCTATGATCATATCTTTCATACTTGAATCAAGGTCAGAATTGGATTGTTACGGATTGGGTGTGTCTCTGCAACTCTAACGCCGCGGGCGGGGAAAAGTTTTGGATATCTCGTGGCGTATTACATGCATATTGCCGGCGGTGACCACGAGGATTATCACCACGCCTACGGCTATCGTCACCCACGGCGAAGCGCTCTCGGCTCCTATCTCCCCGAGCGCCGCGCCCCAGCAGGAGCGGGCCACCAGCACGGCGGCCACGGCGCCGGCAAGCACTATGGCATTGAGCGCGCCCACGATGATGTAGTATTGTCGCGCCACGGCTGAGGGGCTGTAGCCCAGCATCATGAGCGAGCGGAGTTTCTGCCGGTTCTTCTGTATGAGGAGGTAGATGCTGAGCACCAGGATGAAGAAGGCGAGGATCGATATGATCACCCCGACACTCATCACCGTCGCGGTGGCGATGGAGAGGAAGTAGGCGGCGCGGCCGGTGTCGGCCTTGTCGCCGGCGCTCTCGTAGGAGTGCTCGTCGAGATAGCGCTGTATAGCCGGATCGCCGGGGGTATTCACTTCAAGTATGAGGCGCGAGGGCTGCTGTGCCGGCTCGTCGGCCAGTTCGGCGTTGGCCCATTCAAGAAATGATTCTGGCACTGCAAACGTATTGAGGCGCGACGAGAAACCTACGATGCGTCCCTGTAGCCGCATCTCGCGGCCGCGTCCCGAGAGGTAGAGCCTCAGCGGCAGCTCGCCTATCGTGGCCTCCGATATCTGGGGATATCCGCGCGAGGCGGCGAATCCGAAGTTGTAGAGCGTGAGATAGTCCTTGGATATTATTATAGGCACCGGCGGATACTCTCCGTCGCGCCCTATAGTCGGCTCCCATTTCCACATAGCGGGCTTCACGTCGTAGAAGCTGTCGGGGATCGCTTCGAGAAAGAGGGCGGTCGACATACCGCGTCCCCACAGATCGAGCGAAGCGCCCACGCGGAAGCCGGCGGCATTGAAGCGCCCCATCGACCGCAGCCAGGGCTGCTGCTCGAGCTCGGCGATCTCCTCTTCGGTAAACTCGCCGCTGTGGGTACCGATGGTGATACCCTTCACACGCTTGGAGATGATTAGGTAATCGCGCGAGATGAGCGAGTCCTCGGCATCCCAGATGCTGCGGACATCGCGGTAGAATTGCAGCGCCGACAATACGATGGCCAGACCCACGAGGTTGGCAAGCGTGTAGCCCGTGAGCTGTGGCAGTGATATGTTGCGGCGCAGCAGGCGCCACACGAGTGATGGATGTGACGATGCGCTCATAGCTTCAGTGTTTGTGCGAAGGGTAGAAGTATCTTGTTGCCCACCGAAGTAGCTATCACGGCGGCTCCCTGCGCGTCGGCCTCCTCAGCTATGAGAGAGGCCACGATACCGTTGTTGCGGGCGTCGAGGTGGCTCACTGGTTCATCGATGAGCAGGAAGTCGAATGGCTGGCAGAGAGCGCGGATTATGGCCACTCGCTGCTGCTGGCCTACCGACAGACGGCAGGCGGGAACATCTGCCTTGGCTTCAATCTCAAGGCGGCGCAGAGCCGAGAGAATCCAGTCGGTCGACTTATGGGCCGTGAGGCGGTTTTTGATTTCGATATTCTCCAGAGCCGTCAGTTCGCCGAAGAGCTGCATCTCCTGCGGCAGATAGGCGAGCGAGCGGCTGCGAAGCTCACACCATCGTGCTACCGTGAGCGACGATATGTCGGTGCCGTCGAAGAGGATGCGCCCCGAGTAGTCGCCTCGCGAGCCGTAGATGAAGCTGCAGAGCGACGATTTGCCCGTGCCCGACTCGGCCTCCACCATATAGTTGAGGCCGCGGCGGAAGCTGACGTCGCGAAGCCACACCTCCGACGCGCTCACCGGCAGATCCTGTTCCATGCCGGCAAAGACGAGCGGGAGCGTCTGCTCAAGTGTGATTTCCGAAATCAATGCCATCTGCGAGCGCGGAGTGGTTAATAGAGTGAGTCGGCTTCTTCTTTAACGGTTTCTATATATACGGTGTCGGCATAATCCCAGTCGGGTTCCGTAGCGTAGGGGGTGCTGTCGATATGCCTGAATATCTCTTTAAGCATCGAGGCGGATATCTGGGGCAGAGGCTTGGAGTACTTCACCGTGCAGGTGAATGATTTGGGATCGAAGTAAGCGCCTAACTCCATACCGTAATCCCACCCCGGATAGAAGGGAGTCATATCCTTCAGGATCATACCGCATGCCAAGAGGTGGCCGTCGACAAAGCCTTTGAGCGATGTATTGCCGCCGGTGGCATCAGGTACTGTGGTGAATACGAGATAGTCGCCTTCAATACGTACGGTCACCGCCGGAGAGAACGGATGAACGAGAGTGACGCTTTCGGGCGTTTCTGTCACCTGGAATCTCGTCATCTCGGCGCGTGCGGCTTCTGCGATCGCGGAGAGTGCTACGGCGCGTGCCTCTTTGTCAAGTTCTACACCCGCACACCAGTTTTCGCTTTCGGAAGTAAGCAATTTATTGATGTCGCAGGCGAGGAAGAAATCTCCATCGATACCTCTGAGAAGTGTGGCGATTTTTTCGGACAGCACGGGATTAAATACCCCGGCTCCATAGCTGTCGTAGATTGAACAGATGAATTTGAGAGCATCGTCGTCCAGCGCGCCGGCCAGTACGGTATCGAAATTGGCGGGTACACAGGCGAGGAAGTCGGAGTCGATCTTCTTGAGGAAGGGCACTTCGAGAAGTTCGCCCTCGGAGTCGCAGGCCACTACGCGGGTGATGCATTCCTCACCCTTGATGTCCGTGGTGGCGATCACCCACTTGCCGGAGAGATAATCGGCTGCGGTGGAGAGCATCATGCGCTGCGACGCGTCGAGATATGCGCTGTAGTCAGCCGCCGTGGATGCGATGAAGGAGGTGTTGAGGTAGAATGTACACATTCCTTCGGGCATCTTGGCGCCGGCTATCTTGCCGGAGAAGAAGCTATTGTTGGAGGCTGCCTTGATGGTGGCGTCGATGCTTTCGCTGTCGCCGGAGGTGAACCATGCCAGACCATCCTTGAGATACACGCCGAAGTCCGACGAGAGCTGATAGCCCCCCTTGGTCTCGGTGGCGCCGAAGGTATTGGTGAGGAGCTGCTTGAGCAGATCGGCATCCTTCACGCCGGCCACTACGTTGACCGCCGGTTCGCCGGTTGAAGTGGGCGCTTTTGCAAACATCACCAGACTGCTCATATCCAAGGCATTGTAGACCTTTGCGATCGCTTCCTGCACTTCGGCCGGAATGAGCGAGTCGGGGAAGTCCTTGGGAAACACCATCTTGTCGGAGGTGATGTCGATGTCATAGACCTCGATGCCCGCTTGGGCGTCGACCACGAACACCATATCTACATCGGCGGGAACCACGTCGAGCGTAGTGGACTTTTTAGAACAGGAACTCATCAGCACGGCTATCGCCGACAGGAGCATAAGTAGTCTGGTTTTCATAATCGGAGTGTATTGGGGGGATGATGTGTTAGACTTCAAGATTGATATTGAACTGCTCGTTCCAGGGCAGACCCTGCTTATTGAGCTGCTCCATGAAGGGATCGGGATCAAATTCCTCGACATTCCATACGCCTG
This sequence comes from uncultured Porphyromonadaceae bacterium, assembly GCA_947177605.1. GTDB lineage: Bacteria > Bacteroidota > Bacteroidia > Bacteroidales > Muribaculaceae > Paramuribaculum. The sequence goes on along the minus strand of CAMWUX010000058.1, from coordinate 3,028 downwards.
CACGCTTCCACTTGCCGGTGAGCACCATCATGGCGCCGATCATAGCCGGTACACCGGTGGTATAGCTCACCGCCTGCATGCCGGTTTCGAGGTATGATGCGTGGTGGGAGCAGTTGTTCCATATATAGTATGTGAGGTGGCGTCCCTCCTTGTCGAGGCCTTCGATGCGGCAGCCGATGGAAGTCTCGCCGGTGTAGTTCTCACCGAGTTCCTGGGGATTGGGGAGCACAGCCTTGAGGAATTGGAGCGGTACGATCTGCATACCCTGATATTCGATGGGATCGATGCGGGCCATGCCGATATCCTGGATCACGCGCAGGTGCGTCAGGTAAGCCTCGCCGAAAGTCATCCAGAAGCGGGCGCGGCGGATCGAGGGATAATTCTTCACGAGGCTTTCAAGCTCTTCGTGGTAGAGGAGGTAGCTCTCACGCACGCCGATGTTGGGATAGGTGAGAGGCTTGTGGATTTCAAGCGGACCGGTGGTCACCCATTCGCCATCCTGATAGAAGCGGCCGTTTTGCGTGATCTCGCGGATATTGATTTCGGGATTGAAATTGGTAGCGAAAGCCTTGCCGTGGTCGCCGCCATTGCAGTCCACGATATCGAGATACTGCATCTCCGAGAAGTGATGCTTGGCAGCGTAGGCCGTGAACACGCCCGACACACCGGGGTCGAAGCCGCAGCCGAGCACAGCCGTCAGGCCGGCCTCCTCGAAGCGCTTCTTGTAGGCCCACTGCCAGGAGTATTCGAAGTGAGCTTCATCCTTAGGCTCGTAGTTGGCAGTGTCGAGATAGTTGACGCCACATTGCAGGCAGGCCTCCATGATAGTGAGATCCTGATAGGGGAGGGCTACGTTGATCACCAGTTCAGGGCGGTGGCGGTTGAAGAGCTCCACGAGCTGCTCCACGGAGTCGGCGTCGACAGTGTCGGTAGTGATACGGTCGGAGCCGATGGCTCGTGCTATCGCGTCGCATTTGCTGCGTGTGCGGGATGCGATGACGATGGAAGTGAATACGTCGGGATTCTGGGCGCATTTGTGAGCCACGACGGTACCTACGCCGCCGGCTCCGATGATAAGTACTTTCGACATTTCGGGATATTGAGGTTTATGATTAATCTAACGGGATGATTGGCAATCGTCAGCAAAGTTAGCATATTTCCGCGAATCTCCCAACAAAACCATATCACAGCGTTAGCCCTGGAGCGGAGCCTCCAGATTGCGCCGCAATCTCGGTTCCGTAATACCAACTTTACTTGCACGGAAGCAGGCGCCAGCGGCGCCGAAGCTTCCGCCGCCGACATTGCCTACTCGCAATGTTTCCTGAGCCGGGAAGAATGCCACATTACGGTAAACGATAGTTCATTCAGGAATAAGAGCAGTTAGAGTTCCAGAGAATTCTCTTTCAATAGAAAGTCATAGATACTCATGGAGGTGATACCATTATTATCACGTTCTACTAAAATTGGGTTCCCTACAATTATTATCTTCTTAAACGAGTCATCAATATTTCGAAACGAATTCTGCTCCTGGCGGATCTTTTCTTCCGAGTCAAGTCGATATGCTGACTGGATGTAATATCTTCTATTTCCTTTGTTGGCCACAAAATCAATCTCATAATTTATTCGTTTTTGCACCCCGTCTTTATCCCTTATAACTGCGGGTACTATTCCCACATCCACGTTAAAGCCTCGTACTCTCAACTCATTGTAAATAATGTTTTCCATTATATGAGTCTTTTCCAGTTGCCGGAAATTCAATCTGGCATTCCGTAACCCTGAATCTACGAAATAGTATTTATAGGGTGTATCGACATACTTCTTACCCTTCACGTCGTATCTCAAAGCCTTTTCTACTAAAAATGAATCACAAATATAATCCAGATAAGTTTTGATGGTTTTATCTGTAAGCTTAGTGTTTTTCTCGCTTTGGAATGTATTGGCAAGTTTTCTTGGATTGGTAAGGCTACCTATGCTTGAAGAAATAATATCGAGAAGGATTTCCAACTCTTCATCATTCTTTATTTTATAACGCTCCTTAATATCTACAAGATACGTTTGCGAAAATAAGGCCTTAAGATACTCTGCTTTACGCTCTTCAGACTTATATTCCAATATTTGAGGTAAACCTCCGTAAGTCATATACTCCTCAAAAGACAGTTCTACCGATTTATCGCTAACCGCCATAAACTCACTGAAATTCAGGGGATAGACCTTGATTTCCTCACCGCGTCCGCGGAAAGTAGTGATCACATCTTTAGAAAGAAACCGTGCGTTACTCCCGGTGACATATACATCTGCATTGTCGATTTTCAGATAACTATTCAGCACATCCTCAAACTCATCAACCAATTGTATCTCATCTATCAGGATATAATACATCTCACTGTCTTTCATCACTGAATCAATATATGACAATAGATTATCCGGATTACGGAGAGACTTATTGCGTCTATCCTCCAAATCTATTTTAATAATATGATCCTTCGGCACACCAATTGCTTCCAACCATTCCGCAAACAGAATGAATAACAGATAAGACTTGCCACAACGTCTGACTCCGGTAATAATCTTGATCATTCCATTATGTATGACGACTCTCAATAACCTTGTTTAGATAAATTCTTCTTCCTATTTTCATTTCTATTCCGAAAAGCTGTCATTTGTGACGCTTTTTCGGAATACAAAATTATAAACTAATTTTGGTATACGCTATTAAATGTACTGAATAATGGTGACGATTTTAGACCTACTCTCAACAAGCAAGTGCAAAAATCGCTATCATTGTAACGTAAAAAGACTAAACCCGATAGCTTGATATATAGGGCTACCGGGATTCAACATGGCAAATGTAATATCAGTCAATAATAAAACAATCAGCCACTTAGCCCTACGCTAAATGACTGATTATTTTATCTTTGAACGCGGGCTGCTTTATATCGGACTCGCGTTATATTAGTAGCGTGATGGGTAGAAGTCTTAGGGTCGGAGCTGGCCGTGGCCGGTGAGGAGGTAGCGGGTGGTGGTGATC
>CAMWUX010000057.1 GCA_947177605.1 uncultured Porphyromonadaceae bacterium | reverse complement strand
CGACGTACTGGAATATTGTCTATGGTAAAAACGTAGGAGACGTTCTGAATGATGAAGAAGGCATAGCCAACATGCGCAATCTCGGCGCAAATATGGCATGGGCGCTACATAAGCTACACGGTTGATGGTAAATTTTTGTATATTTGTGGGTGAATACAATGATTTGCAAACTCACAACCGATTATGATACAAGCTCAAGAGATTACTGATTTTCTGAACGAAAATATCACAGGCGAGTATTGCGGCCTATGGATACACTTGAGTCTGATTGCAGGCATTGCGGCGGTGTCGGTGGCTTCATATTACGTGGTGAATCTGCTGGGACGGCTGGTTAGGGTACTCGTGGCCAAGACGAGCACGAAGTGGGATGACGACATGCTCAACGATGCTTTTCTGCGGGCTTTGGGTCAGCTGGCGCCGGCGCTGGTAGTATGGTGGCTGCTGCCAAAGTTTTTCTCGACGTCCGACGCCTCGGCTATGTGGATCAGCATCGGTACGCGATGCTATATCCTGTGGACGGTGATTTATATCGTGTGTATCACGATATCTAATCTCTACAATGCGTTTTCCCGCCGTCCGAAGCTGCGCGCATACGCGGTGAAAGGTATATTCCAGATGGCTAAACTGGTGGTGATCCTGTTGGGTGTGATCCTGACGGTGAGCATACTTATCGAGAAGTCGCCGGTGGCGATACTTACGGCTATCGGTGCATCGGCGGCTATCCTGATGTTGGTGTTCAAAGACACGATCCTGGGCCTGGTGGCTTCGGTGCAACTTACGGCCAACCGGATGCTAAAACGCGGCGACTGGGTGGTGGTGGATAAGCATGGCGCCAACGGAGAGGTGACGGATGTGTCGCTCACGACAGTGAAGGTGCGCAACTGGGATAATTCGATCACTACTATTCCGCCTTACTCACTGGTATCGGAATCGTTTCGCAATTACCAGCCGATGGTGAAAGGGAAGGGGCGCCGCGTGGAACGGTCAATCTATATCGATGTCAACAGTGTGGGGTTCTGCTCGGAGGAGCATCTGCGGCGTCTGGCCGACGGCGGTTTTATCGATGCGGCCATAGCTGAAGGCGGCGGCCGGCACGTGAATCTGACGCTGCTGCGCGACTATCTGGAGCGATATCTGAGCGGTCACCAGCTTGTCAACGCGAATATGCTGTATATGGTGCGACAGATGGAGCCGACGCCATCGGGTCTGCCCCTGCAGCTTTATTTCTTCACATACCGCACTTCCTGGAAGGAATACGAGCATGTGCAGAGCGATATTTTCGACCACGTGTATGCCACGATAGGTGAATTCGGCCTGCGCATATTCCAGACTCCGGCAGGCACGGACATCTCCGGCTTAGGCCACCGATCGTGATTATGGCTTATATTTTAGTAGACCCATTAGGAATACAAGACCGGCAGATATCTGATCTGAAGACATTTCGCGACAGGCATCAGTGGTGACGGCACGGATAATTTGCTCGATACGAGGCTGAAGTGATTTTGCTTTGGGGGTGAGGCTGACGCTATTCTTGCATCCGCTGACCTGACGCCGCTCGATGAACCCCTGACTCTGGAGGTAACGAACGGCACGGCTTATCGCTGCCGGATCCTTACCGAGCCGCTTCGACATCTCACGCTGACTCATCTCTCCACTCCCACTCCTGGAGAGCAATCGCAGAATCGAGAATTGCGAATGACTGAGCTCTATACCGGCGTCGCGCAGTGCGCGGTCAAGATCATCCACCAACCGGGTAAATGCTCTGTTGAGGTAGTATCCAAGTTCGGATATGTCACATCTATCAGTCATAACTCCTGCAAATTTAATAATTGGTGATGAATCGGCAATGAAAAGTATTGACACCTCAACACTTTTGGTTATATTTGCGTTATTATTGCGTAATTAAAAATCAAATTATAATGAAAATCATAGCCCTCGAAGAGCATATCGGCAACCGCCAGCTTGGCGATGCGACTCACGATGCAATATCGGCCTCTTATCCCTACTACAATGCGTTTCTCAACCCCAATCCGGCTGATGCACCATCGGTACCGGATCTGATACAGCTCGGCCAACGCCGCGTAAGCGAACTTGACGCGGCGGGAATAGATATGGAGATTGTGTCGTATACCAACCCGACTCAATATATTGCCACCGAAGATGCCGTGAATATAGCAAAAGCCGCCAATGATACGCTCTATGGGCTGATAAAGCCATATCCGACGCGCTTCCGGGGATTTGCCACGCTGCCATGGAGCGATCCACAAGCGGCAGCGGAGGAGATGCGGCGCACAGCGAAGGAATATGGATTTGTCGGTACGCTCATATCGGGGCGTCCGCAGACAGGGAACGTGTTTCTCGACGACAGGATGTATGACCCCATATGGGAGGCTCTTACCGAATTAGACCTACCGGTATACATCCACCCCAACTATACGACTGCCGAGGCGTGCAAATCGTACTACTCCAATATGGGTGACGAGCTCAATTGCGTACTAAGTACCTACGGCTACGGCTGGCACTACGAAGCAGGGCTGCAGGTGGTACGGATGATTCTCACGGGTGTATTTGAGAGGTTTCCGTCGCTTAAAGTGATCTCAGGTCACTGGGGTGAGATGGTGCCATACTATCTGACGCGCCTTGACCAGATGTTTTCACCTACGGTCACCGGCCTTAAGGAGGCATTCTCTTATTACTATAAGCGCAATGTGTATGTGACACCAAGCGGTCTGTACGACAACGATGCTCTTCAATACTGCGTGAGCAAGCTCGGCATAGATCACATATTGTTTTCGGCTGATTTCCCATATATTCCGATGACAGGAGCACAAGCCTTCATAGCGAATGCACCCCTCTCGGATTATGACAAAGAACTTTTCGGTAGTATCAACGCCGAGAAGCTTCTTCACTTGTAGCATCAGTCGTTGGCAATTGAGCTTCCCAACAAATATTTTGAGCCGCACAACAAAACATAAAGGACAAAAATGTAGTAACTTTGCGGCATAACGAGAATCCGGAATATGGAAAGACTTGACGTGCTCGACTGCCGCAATGCCTATATCGGCAGCTACTTTACCGACGACCGCGGCTGTGCCCACTGCTGCCGCGAACATACTCTCATATATATCTACTCAGGTGAACTTGAAATCACTGACGGGAACCGAAAATCGCGACTCAAGGCAGGCGACTGTGCATTTATGCGCCGCGACAACCGTATGTGGTTGCAGAAGCGAGTCTGTGACGGTATGCCCTATCATTCGATAGTACTGAAGTTTTCAAAAGATTTTCTGCGCGAATACTACCAGTCGCTCAGCCGGCGCGATATCCCGCGGGATGCCCGCCGCGACAAACACAGTCTGTACATCTTTCCCTCTGAAAGGCATGATGTAAGAGGGCTCTTCGAATCTATCCTGACTTATTTCGAGGCCGGGATGAAACCTACCGAAGAAATACTGATACAACGACTATCTGAGGGTGTAAGGATGATACTCGACATTGACGTGAATCTGTATGCGTCGCTCTTTGATTTTGTAGATCCCTGGAAGATTGACCTGATGGAATTTATGGAGCGGAATTATATGCATAATCTGTCGATGGAGGAGATTGCCTATTTCACGGGGCGCAGTCTCGCTTCGTTTAAGCGCGACTTCAAGCGGTATTGCGATGTGACGCCACAGAAATGGATAATCCGACGCCGGCTTCAGGCAGCACATGAGCTTATCCGCAGAGGTGGACGCAAAGTATCCGATGTGTGCCTTGATGTGGGATTCAAGAATCTGTCGCATTTTTCCAAAGTCTACAAGGAGGCTTATGGTGTCGCTCCGACTATGGCGACATGATCTTCTCAGCAAAGACATTTGAGCCTCTCAGCAAAGCGGATCGAAAAATGTTGTAGTATCTTTGCGGCATAGAAAAAAATCATCATCTTCAAATCGTATGGATATTTTTGAAAAAGACCTCAGTGGCGCGATGGTTTCGCCTGACGAGCCGGGCTATGAAGCCCTGATAGCTGAGATATTTGAGACAATAAAGACTGCCACGGAGCTGAATACCGGCTACCGATCGCCTGATGAGGTACACGAATTCATGGAGAAAATCCTCGGGAAGCCTATGCCGGAAAGTACTACAGTGCTGCCGCCACTATACATCGACTACGGCAAGCCCGTGACGATAGGCGAAGGCTGCTTCATACAGCAGTGCTGCACTTTCTTCGGACGCGGCGGCATCACGATAGGCAATGGCGTGTTTATCGGGCCTAAGTGCAATCTGATCACCATTAACCACGACCCAGACCCCGACAACCGAAGCGCTACCTACGGACGCCCTATCGTGATAGAGGACAAGGTGTGGATCGGCATCAATTCTACAATACTGCCGGGTGTAAGAATTGGCTACGGAGCGATAGTCGGAGCGCAAAGTGTGGTAACTCACGATGTTGCGCCGATGACAGTGGTGGCAGGCAATCCGGCCCGAATAATCAAGAAAATCGAGGTAAAATAAACAGATATGAGAAGAATAACAACGGCATTGGCCGTGATCTTGGCATCGGCTATCGCCCTACAGGCGAAAACGCTCGTGGTATATTACAGCTATACGAATAATGTACAGAGCATTGTTGAGGCGCTTACCCAACAAATCGACGCCGATGTGGTGCGTATCGAACCGGCTGAGAAGGGGCTTGACTATGCCGCCAATAATTATGCGATAGGCAGTGCGCAGATAGCTGCGATACGTAATAATCCGACCGATACGGCTTCCTACCCGGCAATAGATGCCGTGAATGTGAATCTCGCCGACTATGACTGCATAATAATAGGTGCGCCGCTCTGGTGGAGCCAGATGGCCGCACCGCTGCAGACCTATCTTTTTGAAAATGGTGCCGCAATGGCGGGTAAACACATAGGACTGATAGTATCGAGCGCGAGCAGTGGCATAAGCGGAGTGGAGGAAGATGCCAAGCGCCTTATCCCTGACGGAGATTTCTTCACGACGTCGCTATGGGTACGTAGCGCGCAGGTATCCAGCGCACCAAGCCTGATCGAGCAATGGCTCACAGATATAGACTATAAGGCTGTAGCTGATCTTGGCACCGTGGCGAATGATCAGGATACGGATCATTACACTGTGTATTCCATATCGGGCAATCTGGTCGGCAGCCGCATGGCATCTCTTGAGAATCTCGCCACAGGCTTGTATATCATCAATGGTAGAAAGGTACGCATGAACTGAATCCAATGACAAAGGTACTATTGCTTATATCCGCCTTGCTGAATATTGCAACCATGACCGCACGTACAGACATTCCGGCGATCGATGTGCACTCACACGTGGTCACTGATGAGTATATACAATACCTCAAGGACAATGATGCTCTGATGGAGGATGGCTACCCGTTGCCTCGGTGGGATGTGGATGCGCATCTTGAATTTATGGACAGTACGGGTATCGCGCGAAGTGTGCTCTCGTTGTCGTCGCCACAGCCGTGGTTCGGCGATGTGGCCGAAAGCACGAGAGTGATCCGCTCGGTCAACGAAAGAATGGCTGAAGCCAAACGTGATCATCCCGACAGATTTTTGTGGTGCGCCGCGCTGCCTCAGCCGGATATGGAAGCCTCTATCGCGGAAGCGATCTATGCGCTTGACTCGCTTGGCGCTGACGGGATTAAACTCGCCACGAGCGTCGCAGGCATCTATCTCGGCGATCCTATATACGAGCCGCTGATGAAGGTACTGGACGAGCGTGAGGCGGTAGTAATACTTCACCCGGTAAAGCCGGATCCGGTCAATGAAAGCACATTTACAGGTGGACCGATATTCGTGTACGAGTATCCCGCCGAGACGACGCGCGCCGTGCTGAATATGGTAGCGCACAACGTAATGACGCGCTATCCGGGTATCAAAGTAGTGGTGCCGCACGCCGGTTCATTCCTCCCCTACGCAGTGCCTCGCTTGAGAGGTGGCTACCCGCTACTGCTGCAGCAAGGTCTGACAGAGCCGATTGATATCGACGGCAATCTGGCCCGACTATACTACGACCTTGCCGGAGGACCCTCCGCACAGGCTGTGAAGATGCTCCTCTCGATTACATCGCCGGATCATCTGCTATATGGCTCCGACTATCCTTTCGTGCCGGCACCTGTTTTGGAGAAGATAGTGAGGAAGGTGCGACAGGCTATCGTAGAAGATACGGAATTGGGCGAGTATGCGGAGGATATTTTCCGCAAGAACGCAATGAAACTGTTTTCAAATCGGCGATAGATGATAAGAAATATACTTAGCGCCGCCATTTCTGCGTTGATATTATGTGCATACGGCTGCAATCAGCCGGAAACCGACAACGATATGTGTGACAAATCAGCAATGCAACCCGACGGCATAGTCCGCCTGTCAAAGATCAAGGTACACCCCGAATATCTCGAGGAATACCTGAGGTATGCCGTTGAGGTGGGTACCACGTCTCTGGAAACAGAACCCGGCGTGCTGACCATGTATGCCGTAGCGGATAAAGAGGATCCCTGCAACATCACCATACTGGAGACTTACGCAAGCGCGGAAGCCTACAGAAGCCATATCGCATCCGAACACTTTCAGAAATACAAGCAGGGCACACTCCACATGGTCGACTCTCTCGTGCTCGACGACGTGACGCCTCTCAATCCCGACAATCGCATAATCAATTTTATTGACAGAAAATGAATCGAATAATCATTTCCATCACACTGAGTTTAATCACAATATTACCGACTATGGCACAACAGAAGATAGTACAGACGGCCGGGCGCCAGCAGCTCGGCGATTTCGCGCCGGAATTCGCGCGCCTCAACGACGATGTGCTCTTCGGCGAAGTGTGGAGCCGCAACGATCTGCTTTCGCTGCGCGACCGCAGCCTCGTCACCATCACCTCGCTCATCTCTCAGGGCATCACCGACACATCACTCACCTACCACCTCCAGGAGGCTAAGAAAAACGGCATAACGCGGACCGAAATAGCAGAGATCCTCACCCACATAGCCTTCTACGCCGGCTGGCCCAAGGCCTGGGGGGCATTCCGACTTGCCAAAGATGTATGGGCCGACGACATCAAGGGCGACGATGCGCGTGCCGCTTTTGCCCGCACAATGATATTCCCCATCGGTGAGCCCAATACGGCTTACGCCAAATACTTCACCGGCCGCAGCTGGCTGGCACAGATCTCGACCGACCAGATACCCTTCGCCAACGTGACATTCGAGCCCGGATGCCGCAACAACTGGCATATCCATAAGGCAACGACCGGCGGCGGCCAAATGCTCGTAGGCGTGGCAGGCCGCGGATGGTATCTGGAGGAGGGCAAGCCGGCCGTGGAGATACTGCCCGGCACTGTGATCAACATTCCCGCCAACGTAAAGCA
>CAMWUX010000056.1 GCA_947177605.1 uncultured Porphyromonadaceae bacterium | reverse complement strand
TTGATATATTATGCGTTTCTTAATTCAAAATTAATAATTCCAAGTCGGATTTCCAAATTCAATACCATATATTTCCCTCTTCGGAGGTCATTTCCAGTTCAAGTGTACCACCGTTCAGGATTTCTTCGTGCGTGATATAACTGCGTGTGAGCGGTTCGCCGTTAAGTCGTGCACTCTTGATATAGATATTCTCAGACGATCGGCCGGGTGCCGAGACGGTGAAAGTAGTGCCGTCAGTGCCGGGAATATTGATCGTCGCCTTGCGGAAGCGCGGTGTACCGAGCTCATATCGGCCGGACACGGCATCGGCCGGATAGAATCCGAGGGCCGACCATACGTACCATGCCGACATCTGTCCGCAGTCCTCGTTGCCCGACAGGCCTTCAGGAGTATTCGTATAGAGGTCGGTCATCACCTGATTGAGATAGCGAGCTGCCTTCCAAGGCTGGCGCAGATAGTTATACAAATATATTACATGGTGCGACGGCTCATTGCCCTGTGCATACTGCCCGACCATACCGGTGGAGAATATCGGAAGCTCAGTACCCTCGGGAGTATATGTCATCATGCTGTCGAGTCGCAGGGTGAGGGCATCTTTGCCTCCCATCAGTTCCGACAAGCCATCGAGATCATGGACAGGCGCCCAGAAATATTGCCAGCCATTGCTCTCGCAGATAGGAGCGATGTAGTCGTCGGGATTGTAAGACGGCCACCAACCACCCTTGCTGTCGCGCGGACGGAAAAAGCGAGTAGCAGGATCAAAGAGGTTGCGGTAGTTCTGCGACCGGGCGTAAAATACCTGAGCGATCGAGTCACGTCCCATCTTTTCGGCCATGCGGGCTATTGCATAATCATCGTAGGCGTATTCGAGCGTACGCGACATCGACCAATCGTCGGCCTCGTTGTAGGGGTCCTTCACATCGTAGGGTATGTATCCTTTCTCTTTATATAATCCGATACCGCGGTACGGGTCGAGATTAGCAGTAGCCACGCAGGCCTCGAGGGCCTTTTCGGGATCAAATCCTCCGATTCCCTTGAGATAAGCATCGGCAATGGCGGCGGCGGCATGGTAGCCTATCATCATATCTGTCTCGGAACCTTGGAAATTCCACACGGGCAGGCGACCATTCTGCTCATAAAAGGCGAGCATAGACTGCACCATACCGGAGGCTGCCTTCGGATCGATAAGCGTGTAGAGCGGATGCGCGGCGCGATATGTGTCCCAAAGCGAGAAGGTGGAGTAGTTGGTCCACTTGTCGTCGGTGCTATGGATCTTGCCATCCGGTCCGCGATAGCGACCGTCGACATCGCTGTAGATAGTAGGCGCAAGCATACTGTGATATAAGGCAGTATAGAATGTCACTTCATCGTCGCGACCGACTTGCGTAGTATCGGCCTCTACGGCGATAGCACCGAGTTCTTTATCCCAACGGGCTTGTGCCGCGGCAAGAGCAGTATCGAATGTAGTATCACCGATACCATCGGGATGTTCGGCCTTCAGATTCTTTGCGGCGCCTTCTTCATCGACTGCAGAAAGTGCGGTAGCCACGGTGATAACCTCGCCCGGAGTGGTGTTGAAATAAATTTTTGCAATGTATCCGTAGGTACCTGCTCCGGCATCGATCGCGGTCGAATCGATTTCGATCTTATCCCAATCCTTGGAGAAAGTCGAGACAAAATATAGCTGCTGATTGCGCGCCCAGCCATTGGAGAAGCGATAGCCTTCGATCGTATTCGCACTCACGGCTTCGATGCGGCTGTCGACGGTAGCATCCCAGTTCATAGCCTTGGCGAGATTCACGATGACGGCGGCTTCGCCTCCGGGGAAGGTGTAGCGCTGCACGCCTGTACGCTCGGTGGCCGTCAGTTCGACGGTGATATCATAGTCGGCCAGACGTACTTTATAATATCCGGCAGACGCTTCTTCATCGTCGTGGCTAAACTTGCTGTAGATACCGAGGGGAGCCTCAGCTTCCTTCCATGGAATCATCACCGGCATAAATGAGATATCGTAGAGATCACCGGCTCCGGTACCCGACAGATGGGTATGGCTGAATCCGGCAATAGTGCTGTCGGGATAGTAATAGCCGGAGATGCGATCCCAACCGGGCAGGCCGTTGTCGGGGCTCAGCTGCACCATACCGAACAGCACCTGGGCACCGGGGTAGGTATTGCCGGTAAAGTCAGTCCCTATCAGCGGATTCACCAATGCGTGATAAGCGGTGGTATCGGCATCCGTAGTGGCCGACTGCTTGCCGGAGCCACACGAACACAATAATGCAGCAGGCGCGATAGCCAGTGCTATTCGTATAAGGTATGTCATTTGCTATTTTAAGTTTTTGGTTATAATACAAAGTTAGCGATTTTGTTTGATATTTACAAAACCGAAACTTTTTTAGTAATTTTGTCGTTGACACTTTTGATTATGCCAATATTCAGATCTATATCCCGACTGATCGACACACTGCGCCTGCAAGCCCTCAAATGGTGGGCCTACTGCACGACGGAGGTATGGCGCGACACCCGGTCGCTATGGTGGGTGAAGACAATAAAAGTGGTGAATCTCTCGTGCCGCTCCTTTCTCGACCGCGATCTACAGTCACATTCATGCGCTCTCACTTACAGGAGTATTCTTGCGCTTGTACCGGCGCTTGCACTTGTATTGGCCATCGGTCGCGGCTTCGGATTACAGGATGTGATACGCAATGAGCTCGTAAATCAGATACCCTCTCAGGCCACGGCGCTCGAAGGTGCCTTCGGCTACGTCGACGGGTATCTTGACCAAGCATCGGGCGGTGTATTCGTAGGTGTGGGCGTGGTATTCCTGCTGTGGACAGTGATCAGCCTTATCCGGAATATCGAACTGGCCTTCAATAGCGTGTGGCAGGTGACGCGTCCGCGTTCGCTATGGCGGGCGATAGCCGAATATCTTGCCATCATTGTGATACTCCCCATTCTGCTCATTCTCTCAAGCGGTATATCGCTCGTGATGACGACGTCGCTTAACGCCCTGCTCCCCTACGAATTTCTCCGTCCGGCAGCCGAAGTGCTCATTGATTTCACGGGTCTAATTATCACGTGGGTGCTCTTTGCCGCCACTTATGTGCTCGTGCCCAACACCAAGGTGCGCATCCGCAATGCCATTATCCCCGGCATCCTCGTCGGCACCGCCTTCCAGATTCTGCAGTGGCTCTTCGTAAGCGGCCAGCTCTACGTGGCCCGCTACAATGCTATCTACGGCAGCGTGTCGTTTCTCCCGCTTCTGCTTATCTGGGCGCAACTCGTATGGCTCATCACTCTCACAGGCGCCGTGATATGCTATGCGATGCAGAATATCGAGCAATTTAATTTCTGCAGCAGCATAGAGGCTATGTCGCCGTCATACGGACGCCGTACCACTCTCGGTATATTCACTATCATAGTAAAACGGTTTCATCGCGGACTACCGGCTTACACCGCGCAGGAAATATCCACCAACTATGCTCTGCCGATCAACCTCGTCACGCCGGCTTTGCAGACCCTCGAACGGGCAGGCCTGATATGCTACATCACCAATTCCGACGGCAATAATCCGTCGGCCGCACAGCCGGCTATGGATATCTCCGGACTCACTGTGGGAGAAGTAGTGCGCAGACTTAATAACAATGGGCACTCCGATTTCATACCGGGCTTCAGTCACCGCTTCCGTGCGATCGACAAGGTTTATGCCGATATGATGAGCGAGGTGCTCAAAGACTCAGGAGAAAAACTCATAATCGATTTAGACATTGAAATAAAGGCAAAATGAAAAAAGCAATCTCAACTACCAACGCTCCGGGCGCCATCGGCCCCTACAGCCAGGCTATCCAGTGTGGCAACTTTCTCTTCATCTCCGGTCAGATACCCGTGAATCCTGCCGACGGCTCTGTGCCCGAAGGCATCAAAGCTCAGACGGCACAGTCGATCGCCAACATCAAAGCTATCCTCGCAGAGGCCGGCCTCTCGATCGACAATGTGGTAAAGACCACAGTATTCCTCGCCGACATGAGCCTCTTCGTGGAAATGAACGAAGTGTATGCCGCTAATTTCACGGCTCCTTTCCCGGCACGCTCCGCAGTAGCAGTAAAGGCTCTGCCTAAGGATGTGCTTGTGGAGATAGAGACGATAGCAACCCTCCAATAAGATAGTTGCTTCCCCCCACATAGAGGGTGTCGCCAGCGGCGGCGCCCTCTTTTGCTTTTTCGTATGCCACGATGGGATCGGCACTCGTGCTCGTCACCGCAATTCCGGCGGCTGAGGCTAACGCAGCCAGTTGCTCCACATGAAGAGCGCGGTGGCTATCGGGCTGCGTAAGATGATAATCCGTATCGGCAGGCATCTTCTCCGCGAGCATTCGCAATATTGCCGATACATCCTTATCGGCTACAAACCCGAGCAACAGATGTACGCGACCGTCGCGCCGGCTCAAGCGGTCAACGATATATCGCCATCCGGCCGGATTGTGGCCGGTATCGTAGACCAATCTCACGCCATCGGAAAGCTCTCGCTCAGTCCAACGACCTCTCAGGCCGGTCAGTTTTACGACATTAAGAAAGCCTTCCGCCACTGCTTTGTCAGGAATTCGATATCCCATCTGCCGCAGCTGCTTGACGGCCTCCACCACTCCGCGGGCATTAGCTACCTGCCATTGGCCGGTGAGAGCACTCGCGATCTGGCCGAATGTATTAGTCTCATACTCCCCTTCCAATGGTCGCGCGGCCATGATTTCTCCGCAATCTTCAGCGAATGTTATGATAGACCCCTTCTCCTGTGCGGTTTCTTCGAATGTACGGCGTACGATTCCGTCGGCTTCCGACACCACGACCGGTCGGCCCGGCTTTATGATTCCCGCCTTTTCGCGGGCGATGGCTTCAAGTGTATTACCCAAAAGATCAGTGTGATCAAAGTCGACATTAGTTATTAGGCTCAGCAGCGGATCCACGATATTCGTACTGTCGAGCCGGCCACCGAGGCCGGTCTCCACTATAGCGATATCCACATTCGCTGCCGCAAAGGCATCAAAGCCCATCACAGTAGTAAGCTCGAAGAAACTCGGCTCTATATCCAGAGCCTTAGCTCTATATCGGTCGACAAACTCTACCACTTGCTCCTGTGTAATCGGTCGGCCATCAATGCGTATACGCTCTTCAAAATGCTCCAGATGCGGCGAGGTAAAGAGCCCGGTGCGATAGCCTGCACACTGCATTATGGCGGCCAAGAGATGGGCTGTGGAGCCTTTGCCGTTGGTACCGGCGATATGCACGCACGGGAAGGACTTATGCGGATTGCCGAACGCTTCAGCAAGCGCCTTTACGCGCTCAAGCCCGGGCTTGTAGCCGTCGCTCCCCTGCCGTTCGAAAGCCGGCATACTATTATACAGAAATTCAAGTGTATCTGCGTAGTTCATCAGAATATAAAGAATCCGACAGCACCTGCTATCAGTATCACAATTATAGGATGCAACTTAGCCCAAAACACGAGGCTGAACGAGCCGGCACAGATGGCGATGGAGCAGATCACATCGCGCGTCTCCGTACCGAAATTGGCTGAGTTCATCAGCAGCAATGCCGCCGATGCGATCAGACCTACCACCACCGGACGCATACCCTTC
Organism: uncultured Porphyromonadaceae bacterium; assembly: GCA_947177605.1. Taxonomy (GTDB): domain Bacteria; phylum Bacteroidota; class Bacteroidia; order Bacteroidales; family Muribaculaceae; genus Paramuribaculum. The sequence continues at coordinate 1,887 of CAMWUX010000056.1, read as the reverse complement.
ATCATTCCAGCCACGAATGGCTCTTCACGATGCTTCTTGATGTAGTGACTCGCCTTGATTGTGAGAATGAAGGAGGGCACTACCACCACTACCGTGCATAGTATCGAGCCCAATAGTCCGAACAGCGGATTGGCAAACGCCGGATCGGCTACGCCCGGAGCCACATATCCTATATAAGTTGCGGAATTAATACCTATCGGGCCGGGGGTCATCTGCGATATTGCTACAATATCGGTAAACGTCTGCTCGGTGATCCAGCCGGAGCCAACTATTATACTCTCGATAAGCGATAGCATAGCATAACCTCCGCCGAAGCCGAAGAGGCCGATTCTGAGATATGCCCATATAAGTTTCAGATATATCATTGCGCGGCCTCCTTTCTGTTCTTGCGCTCAATCAGATAGCCCACGAGGCCACCGATCACAATATACAATATAGGATTGCTCACCACCGGCCAATGTGACCACACAAGCAGTGCCACACCCACCGGAATGGCAATCGTACGCCAATTGATGCCGACCGACTTACCTGTAGTAATCACTGGCGCGATAATCAGCGCTACCACAGCCGGACGGATTCCTTTGAATATAGCGTTGACCGTTGGCGAATTTTTGATCATATCAGGAGTGAGGAACACCGCAATAATCAGAATCATGGTAAACGACGGCAGTATCGCACCGAGAGCCGATACCGTAGCACCTGTGCGACGGCGCAGGCTGTCGCCAACAGCCACTGCTATATTCACGGCAAGTATGCCCGGCAAAGCCTGAGCCACGGAAAGGAGATCGAGAAATTCGGTCTTGGTGAGCCAGTGGCGTTTGTCGACTACCTCGCGCTCTATTATCGCGATCATAGCCCAGCCACCGCCAAACGTAAAAGATCCGATTTTGAAGAATGTAACGAAAAGTTGCCAGAGCGTAGCCTGTGGCTTTTCTGCAGAAGTTATCGTTTGTTTCATAACGCAAAATTACAATTTTTTCACTTATCTTTGCAGCCTTCCATGTCAATAATGAACAATCTACGTTCTCAGGCATTATAACTATAAAGCCTAATTAACTATCCTGCGATATGAAACGAATTATTTTACCGGCAATATGCCTCGCAACTCTTATGAGTATAACTTCATGTAATTCTTCCAAGACTGCTTCAGCCACTGCACCCGAGCATCTCAAGACCCAGACACTCGGCCAGACTGAAAATGTGATCGAAAAAGTGCTTTACGGTGACTGGTTCATCACTCGGGCCGGTAATCTCGACCTTGCATCCTCCGGCTCGGCGATGCCCATTATGAGTTTCGGCGAAAGTCAGGAACAGAATCCATACCTTGTGAATTACAGCGCTTACGACGGGTGCAACTACAACAACGGTACATACTCCGTCACTCCCAACGGGCAGATGAAACTTGCCGGCCACCCCATCGCCACCATGAAATTCTGCGGCGACTCCCCTTATGAAGTCGGCGTAGTATCAGGCATTAGTTCGGTGGCCTCATATAATATCGACAAGCAAGGGGACACCTATATGCTCTACCTGAAAAATGCTGCCGGCGAGACCACCCTCGTACTCCGCAAGAGCAATATTGATTTTATCAACGGTGCCTGGACGGCCACATTGATCAACGGCGTCTCCGTGCCTCAGTCAGCCGAGATCGAACTTGTGATCGATATACCCCAGAAGTCGATTCATGGAAATGCCGGTTGCAATATGCTCAACGGCAAAGTGTCAGTCGACAACAACAGCGGATCGGCCATCCACTTCTCCGATCTCATCACCACGCGTATGACCTGCCCCAACATTGATATCGAACAGAGCCTGCTCAATGCACTCGCCACAGTCACATCCGTCCGGCCCGGCCCAACTTCCGAAACGGCCCAGTTGCTCAACAAC
>CAMWUX010000055.1 GCA_947177605.1 uncultured Porphyromonadaceae bacterium | reverse complement strand
TTTTTATAAGAGACTGGATGTGTTTTGTGTTTGTTTTGATACGGTGCATCAGCTGATCCATAGTGAGGAATCCCTGTTGCGTAGCTACCCACTCGGCTGCCACTACGGCTCCCTGGGCGAAGCCCATACGGCTTTTGGCGCTGTGGGTGATAGTGATAGTGTCGACGTCGGACTCCCAGGATATGGAGTGGATGCCGGGCACTTCACCCTCGCGGCGGTGGCCGATATGGAGTTGAGTTGGGGCGGGGGTAGCTTCTGTCCAGGCGTCGATACGGTCAGTGGAGCGGATAAGATCAGAAGCGAGTGATATCGCTGTGCCGCTCGGATGGTCGAGTTTATGGATATGGTGAACCTCCTCCATCGAGGGGTGATACTGCGGGAAATCGTTCATAATGGCCGACAGGTAGCGGTTGAGGGCAAAGAAGATGTTGACCCCGATACTGTAGTTTGACGACCAGAAGAATGTGGCTCCCTCCTTGCGGCATAGTTCTTCGATTTCTGACATACGATCGGTCCAGCCTGTGGTGCCGGATACTACTTTGACGCCCTCGGCAAAAGCGCGCCGATAATTGTCGACGGCTGTGGAGGGAGTAGTGAACTCGATAGCGACGTCGGCGCTGCGGAACTCCGGCGACGAGAATCCTTCAGGATTGTCCACATCTATTATGCTTACTATCTCATGGCCGCGGGCCTTGGCAGCCTGCTCGATGGCTTTGCCCATCTTGCCATATCCTATAAGGGCGATTTTCATGCTTATAACTTTACTCTGCAAAGATAAGCAAAGTAAACTTTTAAAAAAAATAGTACCTTTGCAAGCACAATGTCAGGGGTCTACTTGTTAGAATTCTGTAACCAAAATTGTAAATCTTTATATGGAAACAACTCGACAAGCCAAAATCTCACGCCTTCTCCAGAAGGAACTCAGCGAAATATTCCGCCGGCAGACGGCCAAAACACGAGGCACTCTGGTGAGTGTCAGCGCAGTGCGTGTATCCCCCGATCTATCCTCAGCCAAAGTGTATCTCTCGGTATTCCCGAGCGCCCAGGCACAGCAGGTGATCGAAAGCATCAGCGCTTCAGGCAAGACTATCCGCTACGAACTGGCGCAGGTGGTGAAAAATCAGTTGCGCAAGACTCCGGAGCTGCAATTCTTCCTCGACGACTCGCTCGACTATATCGACAATATCGACTCTCTGCTGGCCGCCGACAATAATAAATGACAGCAGCACTACGCATAGCCTGGCGCTACCTTGTGTGCCGAAAGAGCCATAGCTCCGTAGGTGTGATCACGGTAGTGTCGATGCTCGGGGTCGCCGTAGCCACTACGGCGATAGTGTGCGTATTGTCCGTATTCAACGGTTTCGCGGAGGTTGCCCGTGAGCGAGTGTCGATGGTCGACGCTCCGCTCAAGGTTGTGCCTGCTAAGGGCAAGATGCTCGCCTGTGGTGACTCGCTTGCAGCTGCGCTTGAGGCGCTGCCCGAGGTGGATAGAGCTGTGGCCGTGGTGAGCGAGAATGCGCTTGCGGTGTATGGTGGCCGACAGATGGCGGTGACGATGCGCGGTGTGCCGGAAGGCAATGAGCGGGTGACACGCCTGAGCGAGACGGTGATCGACGGCGACTATACTGTATTGTCCGACGACTCACTGGCGGGGGGAGTGATCAGTGTAGGCACTGCACTGCAACTTGGAGCGCGCCCGCTTACGATGGATATAATCCAGCTCTACGTGCCTCGGCGCGTGGGTAGGATCTCGGCCGCCACGGCAGCCAATTCGTTTTTGGCCGATTCGCTTGTGGTGACCGGTGTGTACCGCACCAATGATTCAGACCACGATGCTTCGACAGTAGTTGTGCCAATAGAGATGGCACGCCGGCTACTGCAGATGGACAGCGGCGAGGCTTCGGCCATAGAGATAGCTCCTGCATCCGGGGTGAGCGACGACAAGGCCATCGCGGCGATCCGTAAGGCGACAGGCGACGGCTACACGGTGCTTACCCTGCTGGAGCAGGAGGAGCAGTCATTCAAGATGATTGCGGTGGAGAAGTGGATCACATTCGTGATGCTCGCCTTCATCCTCATCATAGCCTCATTCAATATAATCTCCACTCTGTCGATTCTCATTATCGAGAAAGACGACAACATCCGCACGATGCGCAATCTCGGAGCCACGCAAGGGCAGCTGCGCAGTATCTTCTTCTACGAAGGCTGGCTCGTGTCGGCCGTAGGAGGCTTGGCGGGTCTTGTAGTGGGAATAGGGTTGAGCCTTGCGCAGCAGATAGGTGAATTTATCAAGATCAGCGGCAATGAAGCGGAGCTGTCGATCGTGGCGTATCCCGTGAAGGTAGAGGTCGCAGACATCCTCGTCATAGCTCTGCTCGTGATGGCTGTAGGTGCCGTGATAGGCTGGATAGCGAGCCGGTTTGTACCTCGCCGTTAGAGATGTGACAGAGCCTGCAGTTTTTCAATAATATCGCCGCGGGTCATCGAGTGGCACCGTCCGAGTTCGGCTGCAAAGTCGTGGGCGATGGTCTGCACACCATAGTGAGAGAATATGCGGTGGAGATATCCGTAGTTCTTGTTAAAGAGATGTGTTGTCTCATCCTCTTCAAGCGAGCATGATCCGTAGCCTTCGTCGACGAGTAGCGATAAGAGTGCGGAACGTGTGTCGGCATCCACATCTACGTGGCGTAGCAGAATACTGCGACACATCACATTGCCCATGAGCATGGCCATCTGGAGATTGAAGTTAGAGAGTATCTGATGCCATGCGTGCTTGGCCGACATTGACGGATTGCCGCTGAAGAAGGATTCTTCGGTAAGTTCTACCACATCGCGCGATTCGCGATCGATATCAATAGAGGCAAGTTTCTCTTCGCCGTCGAAAATTACAAGTGCTATGGCCATACCCGCAGCACCGTAGCAGCGATCGGCCGAGTCGGTATAACTGAATTGGCTGTTCATACAGATTTAATTGATTACCATTATTTTGGTGACTGCGCCCGATGATTGACCATCGGAGGCCGACGACACCATAACATAATATACACCCGAACGAACGCGCGCGCCCGTGGATGTGGTGGCATCCCACACATACATGCCGCCTTCGGAGCATCCCTGATGGAGTACGGCACCCGACGAATCGGCTATCTTCACGAGAGTATTTTCCTTGAGTCCGGTGATGTAGACGCTACCTGAATACTCCGGACGCACGGGATTGGGATAGGCAAGTATTTGATCATAATCGTCGCGGGCAGGAGTGGCATCGCTTCGATATGAGAGCAGACCCACCGGAGTACCTACATAAATGGTGGAACCTGTGGGATCGGCATATACGGAATAAATCTCATTGGTAGGCAGTGGTGAATTGTCGGTATTGAAGTTGGCAATCACTTCATTGCCGGAAGGCGATACGAGGAAGAGGCCTGATCCTTCGGTGGCTATCCACTTGCGATTGGCCACATCTACCGTCATATCCATTATATGGTCAGTGCCGAGCAGGTAGTCGGCAGCGTTTGTACCGTCGTTGCGCGGCACTTTGATATGGCTCACGCGGTTTTCGCCCGACTTGATGGCATTCTTGAGGTTGGTGATTTCAAATATGCCTATATCGGTACCAATCCATACACGTCCGTCGTGATCTTCAAGCACACTGCTGGTATGGAGGGGACGCACCGAGTTGCCGTCCTGATCTATAAGTGCACTTTCGAAGCATCGGAATGAGTCGTCGGAGAAGTCGTAGGGAGTACCATTGTTGTCGTAAAGCAATACGATTTCATTTATCGTGTGGTTGATCACAACCGTAATGTTGGACTTGCGGCAATGCAGGAAGCGCACATCCTGACCGCCCCAGTAGTCGATCGATGGCATATCGATATCGATCCAGTCGTCGCGTGTGATATCGGCGGGATCAAGCCTGCGCTTCGATGCGGGGAGTACCATAAGCGGACTGCGTGTATATCCTTCGTTATAAGTGGCTACCCAGAGATTGCCATAGGGGTCGATGGAGATGCCATAGATGATGTTGCGGTTGTCAAACTTACCTATCAGCGAGTTGGTCTCGTCGAAGCGACCTATAAATTCCGTACCGCGCACTTTATATACACCATCGTCGGCCGTGGCCAGGAATACGATATCCTCATCGTCGGGGTCGGGAGCAAGTGAGGTGGGACTTATGGGATAGAAGCCCATGGTATTCTGAAGGCTACGCAGATAAGGCTGACGCGCTTCCACTGGATAACATGTGAAGTCGCGGAAAGATCCGTTGTCGAGATCAAGACAGGCAGCATTCTGTATCACGTCGAGACCACGAGTGGCAGGAGTACCGAATTTATATACGGTCAGACCATTGTTCTGCATAAACAGGCGACGGCCGTCGTGGCTGGGGAAAAAGTAGCAGATGCGTCGCACCGACAGATTGTTGGGGCGGTAGCGATCGCTTCGTGTGGTCATACCTCCCTCACCATCGAATCCGTGGCAGGCGATACCTTCGGGGCTGAGCGACCATATCTCATCAATACCTTTCCATGTGCCTACCTTCATTGCTGCGAACTCTTCGGGCAGATCGGTGAGTTTCTGCTCCTTGAGATCGTTGTCGAGGGTATAGAGGGCATTGTTGGCATGATAGAATATACGGCCATCGGCTCCGTGGATCAGATAGGGCGGAACCTTGGTCTTACGCTGGGGAGCGCAGTTGCTTACGGTATGGGCGCCTATGGCAAAGTCGATGGTATGGCGTACGATCACATTGCCGACGTTATTGATAAACGCCAGAAACGAACCATCGTCAACTCCAATAAGTTCCAAAGGATTATCACTGTAGGCAAAATGCTTTGTCAGTGCCTCCAGCGATGCCAGGCGTTTCCCTTTCTCTATTGAGCAGATGTAGCCATCGACCTTCATCACCAGTCGGTCGCCTACGCCGGTGATGCCGTAGACCGGCATCTTGAAATTGGCCGACTGTACTACTTCGCCTCGCGACACATTGTAGTGTACCATTCCGAAGTTGGTGGCGAGATACATATTGTTGCCGTCGAAATACACATCATTGACCGTGACAGGCTTGTCGATATCCGATGAAGCTATATCGGAGAAGTTGCGGGCTGTGCCGTCGTCGTATATGATGTCGATATTACCTGTGTCGTAGAATACGGCCAGATACTTGCCGTCGGGATTATAATATGCACCGGTGATATTGGTGTCGGTCAACCGGTTGTCGGTAGTATACTGGTATGTCTCTTCGTTTTTCGTATCGTAGGAAAATAGACTGCCTCCCGATATGTAGTAGACTATCCCGGGTGTAACGATCGTCTTTTGCGATGGTGGGCAAAACGACGGATACATCTGCCAGGTACCCATCTCCTGAGCCGACGATATTGCAGCGCCGACCAGAAGAGCCATGGTAAGAAAAAGGTTTTTGATAAGATTCATTGCTTATTAATGAGAGAGTGTCGATAATGATTATTTCACAGCTGAGAGATGACGCAACAATTTCTGAGTGGCAAGGCCGCGGTGACTGATAGCATTTTTCTGGCCGGGAGCCATACAGGCGAAAGTCTCTGTGAAGCCTTCGGGGAGGAATACGGGATCGTAGCCGAAGCCTCCCGTACCCTGCTCATGCTCAAGTATGCGTCCCTCCACTCTGCCTTCAAAGAACCGGCGCTCATCGCCTTCGATAAGCGCTATCACGGTGACAAAGCGGGCAGTACGGCACTCCACTCCCTCAAGATTTTTCAGAAGCAGAGCCATATTGGCTTTGGAGTCGTGACCCGGTCCGGCATAGCGAGCCGAGCGTACACCCGGCTCACCGCCGAGTGCGTCAACTATCAGACCACTGTCGTCGGCAAAGCAGTCGTAGCCGTAGTGTTCTTTCACATAGAGGGCTTTCTGAAGGGCATTGCCCTCGAAGGTATCGGCATCCTCGGGAATATCGTCGTGACAACCGATGTCGGCAAGCGACAATATGCGAATGTCGGAGCCTACGATCGAGCGTATCTCTTCAAGTTTGTGAGCGTTGTTGGTTGCAAAAACTATAGTGCGTACGGGCGTCATCTGTCTTATTTTATAATATATAATAACGTAGCGCCGACGCGGATATTATACAACCACCACGTTGACAATCTTGCCGGGCACTACAATGATCTTCTTTATGGTCTTGCCTTCGAGCCAACGGGCGGCTGCGGGATCTTCAAGAGCCTTACGCTCCACTTCATCCTTATCGGTGCCGGCGGCCACTTCTATATTGAAGCGCGCTTTGCCATTGAACGACACTGCATAGCGCTGGGTCGACTCGCGTAGATACTCTTCATTGTAGACAGGCCACTGCGCATCACATACCGTACCTTCCTCCTTCAGATCATGCCAGAGCTGCTCGGCCACGTGAGGAGCAAAAGGAGCCAATACTACGATGAGGTCGCGAAGCACCTTGCGCGACCGGCATTTCTGAGTCGTAAGCTCGTTTACACAGATCATGAATGCGGCTACAGAGGTATTGAATGAGAATGATTCGATATCCTGTGTCACCTTCTTGATGAGCTTGTGAAGCGACTTGAGATTTTCGGCTGTAGGTTCGGAGTCATTGACCTGCCAGGTGTTGTCCTTATAGAAGAGATTCCAGAGTTTCTTGATAAAGCGGTTCACACCATCGATACCGTTGGTATCCCAGGGCTTGCTCTGCTCGAGCGGACCGAGGAACATTTCATACAGACGCAGCGTGTCGGCACCATACTGCTCCACTATGTCGTCGGGATTCACTACATTGAACATCGACTTCGACATCTTCTCCACAGCATAACCGCAGATATATCGTCCATCGGGTTCGGTGATAAATTCAGCGGTGGCATACTCCGGACGCCAGCGACGGAATGCCTCGGTATCGAGCACATCATTGGACACGATGTTGACATCGACATGGATCGGAGTCACATCATACTTATCCTTCTGATTGAGGCTTACGAATGTATTGGTATTCTTGATTCGGTAAACGAAATTGCTTCGACCCTGAATCATACCCTGATTGATGAGCTTGCGGAAAGGCTCGTCCTCACATACTTTGCCGAGATCGTAAAGGAATTTATTCCAGAATCGGCTGTAGATGAGGTGGCCGGTGGCGTGTTCGGTACCTCCGATATAGAGGTCGACATTGCGCCAGTATTCGTTGGCTTCCTTCGATACGAGTTCGTTATCGTTGGCCGGATCCATATATCTCAGATAGTAAGCCGACGAGCCTGCGAAGCCGGGCATAGTGTTGAGTTCGATAGGATATCCCTCCTTAGTCTGCCAGCCTTTGGCACGACCCAGGGGAGGCTCACCTTTTTCGGTGGGCAGATATGAGTCAACTTCGGGAAGAAGCAGAGGAAGCTCCGACATATCCATCATCTGGGGTATGTCATCCTTATAATATACGGGGAATGGCTCACCCCAATAGCGCTGACGCGAGAATATGGCGTCGCGCAGACGGTAGTTGACCTTCACGCGTCCTATCCCCTTCTCCTCTATATATTTCTTGGTCTTTGCAATGGCATCCTTCACCTCAAGGCCGTTG
>CAMWUX010000054.1 GCA_947177605.1 uncultured Porphyromonadaceae bacterium | reverse complement strand
ACCCACAGATGGTCTACGAGCGAGTCGAGGAAGAAGCGGTCGTGCGACACTACGATCAGGCACCCCTTGAATTCGCGGAGATACTCTTCGAGCACACCGAGGGTGAGGATGTCGAGATCGTTGGTCGGCTCGTCGAGAATCAGGAAGTTGGGCTGGCGCATCAGTATGGTGGCCAGATAGAGGCGGCTGCGTTCGCCACCACTCAGAGTGGAGATATATTTCTGCTGGTCGGCGGCAGAGAAGAGAAAGCGGTTGAGCCACTGCATCGGACTGAGATTGGCGCCGTCGGTAAGGCGTATCTCCTCGGCGATATCGGTCACGGCATCGATCACTTTCTGCTCGGGATTGAAGTCGATGCCCGTCTGCGAGTAATAGCCGAAGCGCACCGTGGTACCTATCTCCCAGCGCCCCGAGTCGGGAGCTACCTCGCCGAGCAGCATCTTGATGAATGTGGATTTGCCTACGCCGTTGGCTCCTATTATACCCAGCTTCTCATAGCGGGCGAAGGTATAGGAGAAGTCGGAGAGTATCACCTTGTCGCCCCACTTCTTGCTGATGTGCTTGGCCTCGAATATTTTTGACCCGATGTAGGAGGCTTTTGCCGATGAAAGTTCGATAGTGGAATTGTCGGGACGGTAACTGTCGACAGCCTTCTTGAGATCGTGGAAAGCGTCGATGCGGTAGCGAGCTTTTCCGGCGCGCGCCTGTGGCTGACGGCTCATCCATTCCTGCTCCCGGCGCAGGGTGTTGCGCCGGCGGTCGTTGGCCGCGGCCATAGCTTCGATGCGTTCCTGACGGTAGCGGAGGAAGTCGGAATAAGCCCCGGGATAGGAGTAGAGTGTGCGGTCATCGAGCTCGATGATGCGGTTGCACACGGCATCGAGGAAGTAGCGGTCGTGGGTGACCATAAGCAGAGTGATATTCTGCCGGCTGAGATACTGCTGCAGCCATTCTATCGAGTCTACGTCGAGGTGGTTGGTCGGCTCGTCGAGAATGAGCAGCTGTGGGTCGCAGAGTAGGGCGTGGGCTATGGCGATGCGTTTGAGCTGACCGCCTGAGAGCGTTTCTACCCGGGCATCGAGATCAGTGATGTTGAGGCGGTGGAGCATCTGTCGCAGACGGTCGGCGAAGTCCCACGCACCGAGACTATCCATATGTGTCGAGGCCTCCATTATGCGTTGTTGGTCGCCGTCGAGCAGCGCTTTCTCATAGGCGAGGGTGGCCTGAGCTTGCTCCAGGCCGGGATGGCGGAGACAGGCATCGAGCACCGTAAGGCCGGCTTCGAATGTAGGGTGCTGCTCGATCATACTCACCCGTAGCGAATTGCGGAAGGTGACGGTGCCGCTGTCGGGCGCTTCCGTACCGGCTATGATACGCAGCAGGGTAGTCTTGCCAGTGCCGTTTTTTGCAATCAGACCTATCTTGTCGCCCTGACTTATGCCGAGCGAGATAGAGTCGAATATCATGCGGTGGCCGTAACTCTTGGTGAGATTCTCGATCTGCAGATAGCTTATAGTAGACATGGGATCAGCGGGCTAATGAGAAATTGAATGAAACGCCGAAGGCAGTGTTGGTGGTGGGGTATGCGGTCGACGATACGAGCGGTGTATTGATCTGATGCTCGAAGTAAAGGCCGAGTTTCATGCGGCGGCTCAATATGTAGTTGGCCGTCAGGTTAAAGGCTATCGTGCGGGTGCCAGATGTAGCCTGTGTGAAACTGTTTTCGATACGGCGTATCAGAGCCTGAGTGAAGGAGTAGGAGAAGTCGGCATTGAGGGTAAGGTCGTTGCTTACTCCCTGCTGCTTCCCTTTCATCTTCAGCACTGTGTTGAATCCTACGATCTTATAGCCGAAGCCGGCTTTGATGCCGCGCTGATTGGCTTCCACTACCTGAGCGGCAGAGGTATTGAGCGTGAGAGTACGCTGGTCGCGGTATTCGGCATTGAAACTCATATTGTTGTAGAGCGTGGCGGTGATGCCGAAGAGGGGAGCGAAGCGTTCGGTGATGGTTATGGACGAGATATTGTAGGGCGACGATGGTATGGGGTTGCCCGTAAGTTCGTCGACTGTAAAGCCGAGCTGACTGCCGTCGGCCGATATCCAGTTGAGATACGACGAATAGGACCCGACGGTGTACGTACACTGATAGGCGTGATTGATGGTGAGCGATTTGAACAGGTTGCGTATGGCCGGGATGTAGACAAGGCCATCGTAGGTGATGCGCCAGTTGGGTAGTACATCGGCAAGCCCCGGGAATACCGATAGATATTGCGTGGCGGCATTGCGACCCGAGTATGCGGCGAGGAAAGCGGGTATGAGCACATCGGAGGAGGTGGGGCTGACGGTACCGATAGTAGGATTATAAGGTGTACCGGCTTCCGGACGACCTTCCATAAATCCTGTGGTGGGGTAGTTGAGTCCGTGATACTGGGCTTCGACACGCTCTGTCACCACCGGGATGTTTGCGAGGAACTGATCGAATGCTGCGTTCTGATAGCCGTTGTCGGGGCTCGACGAGCTAAGTGCGGTGGCCAGTGCACAGTGGGTCTTGGTGTATGTGCCGCCGAAGGCCGTAGGCATATCCGCATACATGAACTGTACCTGCTGGGTGCGGTTGTCGGTGCGGTTTGCGGTGAGCTGGATCTTGAGTCCGCGTATCGGCTCAAGGGTAATTTCGAAGTTGATTTCGCTTGCATGGGAATACATTGCAGGGGAAGTCTGACCGGATCCGGTCATGAGCCATCCGCGTTCCTTTGCACGGTCGACATACGATTCGTCGACGAAACCGAAGGCGAAGTCCAGACCCGGCGACATCGGACCGTAGCTGTTGCTCTGGCCGAAGATATTACCTACGTTGGGGAGGAAAAGCGGCACGGATAGCGAACGGTTGTCGCTCCAGCGCACGTTGGCGCTGCGGGTCATCATAAGGAATCTGGAGGCATATTGAGCTGCCTCTTCCCAGAAGCCATTTTTCTCCTTACGCACTTCGGTGATGGTAAACTTCACGTTCTCTGTACCCATGGTGAGAATCTCCACATTGTTGGCGTCGATTACTCGCGACTTGATTTCCACCGTTTCATTGGGGTCGGAGGCCTTTACGGCGGTGATCTTCACCTTCTTGTTGCGCAGATTGTGCTTGATCACGAATGTGGTGTCGGGTTTGAGACTGTATGTGCGCTCAAACTTCTTAGGCTTTTGTGTCTGAGTATTATTGCCCGAATTGGCATTCTGGCGTGCATTTCGGGTATTGCGCGCTCGGGTGGCGGCGGCGAAGCGGGTGTTGACCTTCTTGAGGTATGCCGATTTGTTGTAGAGTTGCTCGAAGTTCAGTCGGCCGTCGACGCTTAGCACGCCTTGATTGGCGATGGTGTTGCCAAGGTTCACATCTTCCACCGTAGCGCCTCGATCCCAGCGGTAGGTGGAGTTGTAGTTGGCGGTGGCGGTGATGAAGTCGAGAGCCGGGATGCGGTTGAAGGGTGCGCGGTAGGAGGCAGTGAAGGTCTGGTTGTAGCCCCAAGGGGTACCCATATGCATGATGCTGCTCCAGATGGAGTCGCGCCATTCGCGGTACTGCTCGGGGAATAGTTTGCGATTTACGGCGCCGACCGGCTCCTCGATGCGGGCAGCAGTGTTGGAGTTGAATGTAAGGCTGAGCGACTTGGTAAGATTCCACGTCACGGCGAGCTGGCGATCCCACATGAAGTTTTTGCTCACCGATACCGGCAGCTGGAAGTTGACGTCGGTGGCACTGCGGGTCTGCTGCTCGTAGTAGTAGCGCGACATCGAGGTGAGGAACGATATTGAAGTCGGTAGCCAGTTCACTTCCCACTCTTTGAAGAATTTGAGGTTCTTGTTGTTGGTCTTCAGCCAGCCGAAAGGCTTCAGGGGCTTGAAGTAGGGAGTGTAGGTGTACTGGAAACTGCCGCGGTAGTCGTTGACATTCTCATATTCGGTAGTCGGGTCGGTCTTCGATGATTTGCTGAATGAGAAGCTGAGTGTGAAGTTGGCCGGATCCCATGGCATGGGGTTCTTGCTGCGTACGTTGAAGTTAAGACCCGATACCGAGAAGTTTTCCTGCGATCCGCGTTCGAGAGCGTAGGCGTTGATTGAGTCGCGTTCGGCCTGAGTGGCTCCTTCGAGGGCATCGGAGAGGCGCACGTCCTGATCGAGCGGATTATATAGCGGAGTAGTGCGCTCTTTGGTCATCGAATAGAATATGGGGGCGCGGAGTTTGGCCTTCTCCGGCAGGAAGCGGCCCAAATCCGACTGTACGGCTACCGAATAGCGAGTGTAGGAGTCCATACGCCGATCGTTGAGGCTCTGATCCACACCGCCGAAGCCTGCGCTCTCGTGGTGAGCGGTCATATTGAGCGTGGCCACGTCGGAGAGTCCGAGTTGAGCCGCAGCATCCACAGCCCAGCCGCCTTGCGACTCGAAGTCGGTGACTCGAAGCTCATTGACCCATACGATACCATCTTTGGTATGCGATGCGTTGTTGCGCACACCTACCATGATTACACGGATATCCGACAGCGAGGGATTACCCATCACCGATATGCGGTTGCGTTCGTTGTCGGGGTCATTGCCTAGGTATAGCACTCCGAAGCCTACGCCTTCCTGCTGGTTGCGCTTGGCCTGGTTGCGCTCCTTCTTGAGATCGACGAGACACTGCAGCGGGAAGTTGACATAGTTTTGCTCGGGCCACACGATAGATCGGTCGGTAGGATTGTCGGAGTATCGTCCGTGGGGTGTGAGTTGCAGGGGCACTTCGTATTCGTAGAAGTTGTTTTTCACATCGGAGCCCATACGGATGAATACGCTCAGATCGCCGTTGCGCAGATCGGTATTGTCGTCGATGAGCGACTCGGCGTGTACCCACATCTGCATCCGCTTATAGTTGCGGAGGTCGTGGGAAGTGGTGCGGTACACGGCGCGGGCGTCGCCTGCCTGCAGGTCGGTGACTTTAAGCGAAAGCGACTGCTCGTTGAGCTGCACCACCTGGGTCTGTCCGGGGTCAGATATACGTGTCACACCTGGAGGGAGCACGTAGTTGACGGGTGTACGGCCGGAATTCTCTTCGATATTGACTACCGAGATGTCGAGCTTGCCGTCGGCCGGAGCATCGCCGCGCAGGTTGAGGTTGAAATCATAAGGTCGCCATTCGCCGCGCACGAGTTCGAGGGTGGCGAAACGCAGGTGGGTTGGCTTGGAGAAGCCGGTCATGAACATTCTCACGAAGCGGATAGTGGAAAAGCCGTTGATAGAGCCTACGATCTTCTCATAGTCGTCGAGCGGAATCTTGAACTGGAACCATTCGACCGTGAGTTCGCCGCCGTCGCGTGTCGGCACTACGGATACCTGTTTGTCGGTAATGTAGTTGCGGCCTACTACGAGGTCCTCGGGGCGGATGCTCACCTTATATTGGTAGTATCGTTCGTATTCGTTAAGGGTATTGTCCTGATTGATGTCCTCCACATCGGGGAGCGAGCGCGACGACTGGTAGAGAGGATCGGGCGCATCGTCGGGCGAGAGCGAGTTGCCTTCCACTCCATTGTAGTGCTTGTAGCGGTCAAGGATGGATGTATGCTGCTGGTCGTAGTCGTGGCCGAGATAGAAATGATAGTTGTCGCCGGCGGGGTCATTGAGAGGAGAGAATTCATCGTCCTGCATGGCGAGCAATGTCGTCTGCGGCAGGCGTGAGCGCAGCCCGTCAAGATATTCGGAGTAGGATGAGAAGGTAAATTCATCGTCGTTTTTCAGACCGTCGAGACCGACGTCCTGATTGAGTCGGGCACGGTCGCTGTTGTCGAAAGCGTAAGTCAGTGAGTTCTGTGAGCTTACGCGACCCCACACGGTAGATGTGGTCTGATTGGTGGTGCCGTCGTAGGGCAGACCGTTCTCATACGATTTCAGACCATCCTTGAGAATATCCTCGCTGATCTCGCCGAAGTTGAAGTAGAGATCACCGCCTTCGTAGTTGGGATTGTCGGGATCGAGGAAGGGGTTGAGCATCCAGAACTGCACATACTCGATGTTGCTCTGCTCGAAGTTGGTATTTTCCAGTCGGCGCATGATACCGCCCCAGCGGTGTTCGGGATTAGTGAGATTGCCATCGGCGTCGATATTTACCGCGTCGAGGTTGTATGGGCCGCGCTCGGAAGGATAGAAGGAGAGGTTGAGTGTCTGGATCGTAGATGCTTCGCCGTATGTGATCTGGCGGTCGGGGAATATCTCGCGCATCGTCACTTCACGCACGTAGGGATTGGAAAGCTGCTGCACGTCGCTCTTGAGATAGCCGGGCAGCATTGATGAGTTTTTGGAGGTGAAGAGGCGGTCGATGTAGTACCAGTTGAGCAGGGCGCGGTTTTTGCCGTAGTCCACATTGTTGCTCAGCGCGGCTTCGGGAAATAGAGCGCCTGAGCCTGATTCATACGGGGTGGAGGCGAGAAACCATGCGTAGGGTGAGCGCAGGTCGATACCGCTCTGAGCCGACTCGAAGTCGTCGATGAATGAGCTGCCGGCATTCGAGCCGCTCTTCTGCGCGTGGGGGATGAGCTGGGCGAATTCGCCGCGTACGTTGATGGTCGACGGTGCTGTGGCGTTGACGGTCGGTATCTTGTTGAGCCAGTTGGTAAGCCACATGAATTCCTTGTTGTAGGAGAAGTTGAGGCCCCACATGGTATTGTTGACTATCTCGTCGCCGATGTTGACCTTCTCGGTCAGAGCCTTCTCGCCGTAGTGGAGGAGCGTACCGCCGAGAGTGAAGTCCTTGCTGAACTTGTAGCTGAGATCGAGGCCGAGCAGAGTCTTGCGTTGCATTGAGAACATCGACTGGTTTTCGAGTGTCACGCTGATGTTCTGTCCCGAGTCGATGATGCTCTGGTTGATGATGGTCACTACGCCCATGGCATAGTCGACGGTATAATCGCTGTTTTCGTTGAGCACCACGCCGCCGGCGGTCACAATCACCGATCCGCGCGGCACGTTCATGGCGTTGAGGCGTATCTGCGCACCGGCCGACGCCTGGTATTCGCCTGTGAGTACAAATTTATTCTTGTCGGCAAACTGGCGCGCCACTACCAGAGTGCTGTCGTAAAGTTCCTGATACACATACTGGCGGGCGAGTGTGGGATTATTGATCTTCTTCGCCAGATGCGAGCCGAACGGCTCGACTACCGGGAAGATGATCTTACCCGACGACGACTGCACCGTGTAGCCTTCGATGAAGTCGAAGAAGCCGTCGGAATTGGACTGCTGGTTGGAGTCCAGTCGGTCGAGATTCATCACCTGAAGCAGGGGCTGTTTTTCGAGTCCGGGCACCGGAAGGTAGTTGATTTCCGTGCCAGTGGTGTCGGAGAGATACTTTATCTGCAGCTTGAAGTTGGTATTCTGAAGCTGGTATGCTCCGAGCGAGTATACGTTTTTCATCATCAGGTGCCACATCGGCAGGTCGGTCGATATGGTGGTGCCTTTAAGCATCTTCACGAAGAGGGTCTGATCGGTGGATGTGATGTCGGAGGAGAACTCACCGACCTGGTACACTTTGCCATTGTAAGTATATTCGTAGGCGATGCCCACCACATCGTCGGAACTC
>CAMWUX010000053.1 GCA_947177605.1 uncultured Porphyromonadaceae bacterium | reverse complement strand
AAGTCATCCATCGTGCCCGGCCGGTTGTCCATATTTAAGTCGTATTGGAGGAAGCGCCCCTTCTGTATGGCGTCGAACGAAAGTTGATCGATGCGTGTGCTGCCCATCGTGAGGGTGGTGATGGCGGCGTGCATATCTATCAGTGAGTCGGTGGAGGCTTCGAGAGATACGGATTTGTAGCCCACGCCGGCGATACGGCGCGCAAGCACAGCCACCGGATCGCCTGCCGAAGACGATGCAGTGAGCCGCAGCGGCGGAAGCGCGTGTTGCAGGGCTATTATGTCGGCCGACTTGGTGTCGATAATTCTGTTGATGGCCACAGTGGTGGAATCTACGTGAGCCATAATGGAATCGAGCCCTGTCGGACTGGTTATATCGGCTGTGAAAGCCCCCGACACTATATTAAGATGTGTGAGGGTGTCGGCTGTGGAGAATTTTGCCGTCAGGCTCGGTATGTCTATATCTAAGGAGTCGGCACGCCAGTGGAGCCTGTCTATCTGAGCCTCGGCATCTATCGCTCCGGTGCGGGGATTGTATGTTCCGGAACTGTAGATCTCCGCCGATCCGCCCATCGGGGTCTCCGATACCTTAAGGGCTTGCAGGTCTACGTTTCTGAGATTGGCCCCGAAATCCCAGTCGTAGCCATCGGGGCTGAACCATGCTTTAAGGTCACCCTCTACATTGGCGTCCGGACTGTCGGATATGATGTGAGCGGTGAGGCGGCAGGTATCAAGATCGGCTTTGATCGTTAGGCCGTCGAGCGACTGACCATTGTAGAGCATGTGGGTGAGCCGGGCGTCGGCGTGTATGGAGGTGGAGCGGCGCGCCGGATCGTAGCCGTGTCCTTTCACGGACAGAGTACCCGTCACGTTGGCCACACCGAGCGAAGGCATGAAGCGTTGCAGGGGGAATGAGCGTGAGTTGAGGGTGGCGTCGTAGCCTTCTGCCTTCTGATTCCAGAAAGCGTTGAGCGCTATATTGCCCCCGGCGGTATTGACGCGCACATCGCCGTCGATCACTCCGGGGCGGTAGATCACATTACCGGTCACGGCCATAGGTGCGAGATTGATACCCGCGAGAGTGCCGGCCGGTAGAGCGGAGGCCACGGCACGGCCATCCGTGAGCTGTCCGTCGAGATCGATCTGTCCGGACATAGTGTTGAAGTCGGTAGGATTGTCGATATGCCCTTCGGTCGATAGCGTTAGCACCGAAGGTATGGCGGCATGGATGCGCTCCACGTCGAGCGAGGCGAGAGTACCGGTGATATCAGCCTCGAGTTCAAGCCGGCTGTCGGGTGCGAATCCGCGTAGCATCGGCGAAAGCATCGGCATAGCGCCCGACACGTCGGCCATTCCGATGAAGCCGTTGGCTTTAAGCTCTATTGGGGTCTTGGTCGGAATGGAGTCGAGCCCCATCATGGCATCGAAGCTTAGTCGGGAATTGGTTGTGGCGATAAGGAAATCATGAGCGCCCATAGCCAAAGAGTTGATAGTGAAGAGGCCGCTTGCGTCGAGGGTCAGGGGAGTGCCGGCAATTGAGGCACTAAGGCGTGTGAGCGGTACGCGAAGTTCGGCAGCGCGGTTGTAGAACGAATCTATCTCCACCGTGATACTGTCTACTCGCAGTCGGTTGAGGTCGAGCCCCGGTTGTGGCCGTGCGCCTGCCATACCATATACTACTTCGGGGGAACTGAGGCGTATGTTGTCGGCTGTGATGGTCCACGGCACCGACTCCTCCGGAGGGGGCAAAGCCGTGCTGTCAGCTGCCGCCGGTGATTTGTAGTCGGCTAAGAATTCCTCCGACGGGGTGAGGTATGTCGCTTTCACCGGACCTACCGACAGCAGCGCGGCGTGGATGGAGTGCGCGCTCATGTCGAGGTCGAGGTAGTCCACGCGGGCCGAGTCAATGTAGGTCTGCAGAGTGTCGATAGTGGGGAGCATCCGCATACGGAAGTCCACGTCGGTGAGCCTCAATTCTGTAGCCGATATGAGCATCGCAGCGGGCGGAGCGGTGTCGGGCGGCGTGGGCGTGGTGATGGTGTCCTTGATGTTGAGGTCTATACGGGCGCCGTCGAGCGCGGTGGGACCTACGTCGATGCGGTCAAAGGAGAAGTTGGCCGACGTACCCATCGAAGTGAAGTTGTCGATGCGAGCCACGAGATACATTGCCGAATCCGCTGTGCCGAGGCGGTAGAGCCCGTCGGTGAGGCGCGCCTCGTCCACTACGATGCGTCCGCGCAGCAGATTGAGAGCCGATACGTCTACACGCGCCTCCGAGGCTGCTATCAGAGTGTCGGCTTCATCGGATATGCAGAGGCCGTCGAGTTCCACCTTGAGCGGAAATCGCATACGGAAGCGGTCGAGGCTTATTTCCCAGCCGGTAGCTTGACTTACCTTGTCGACTGCTATGCTTGCGATGAAGTCCTGCACAAACGGCAGATAGAGAAGCACCGGTATGATCACTATGATAATCAGCAGCGTGAGCAGCACCCGCTTGATGATTCGCCATACCTTATGCTTCGACTTTTCGCCCATAGTTTAATACCAGTTTACGCCGTTGGAGTAGGATGATCGCTTGTCGTACTTGAGGTCAGACAGCATCGAGGAATTTACCGAGATGTGGAAGTTGTACGACTTGTATGGACCCACCGGCACGAAACTTGCCGTCATCGTGAAGCAGTGGAGGTCGCGCGATATATTGCAGTTCATGTATGCAAGTTTGTGCGTATCGAAGTTGTAACTTGCTGTAAAACTGAAATTCCAGTTCTTGGTAGGCCGGATGTTGCCCGAGAGCGACAGGTTCTGCGTAAACTTGCCGTCATATTCCATCTTCTGCTTGTTGAAGGCGCCGTAGCCATACTGCACGGAGTAGTTGAGCGTCAGGCTCCACGGCACTTCCCACTTCATATATCCGTCGGCATCAAACATCATGTCGCCATCGGCCGATCCTTGGCTTTCAGGCGCCTGAGCGCGGTCGTTGTGGCTTTGAGGCCGTGGCGGAGAATCCCCCCCCTGGTCATCGTCGGTCTTTTGCTCCTTCTTCTTGCGGCGGAAAGTATCGTTGTTGAACGTGTAGCTGAACGATGTGCCGGTCGACGACAGTCTACCCCAGCCTTTACCCGCTTTCCAGCGGGGGATGTTGACGCGCACCGGATTGCCGGCGGCGTTGAGCTGATACGTGTACACGTCCCATACGGCCGACAGGTTGAGGTTGAAATTCTTTACCAGTCGGAGCATGATCGATGTATTGAGGTTGCTCCAGTTGAGTGAGTCGGCGGCGAAGTTGTAGCTTTGCGAGAGCGATAGGTTCTCGATAAGGGATATTTTCTTCTCCTGAATCGAGTCATCATCGGTGCGCACCTTCATCTCCAGATTGTTGGCCAGCGAGAAATTGACGATACCGCTACGGCCTTGACCCGGCACACCGAACAGGGCGTTGGGAAACATCGAATATTTCTGTGTCACCATCTCGCCATTGACGCCCGGTTTCAGATACGAACCGTAGTAGCCGAAAAATGGTGAGGAGAAGTCGGGCGCTCCGGAGAATGATACCGTGGGCGTCATCACGTGGCGTATCATAGCCACCTTCTTGCTCAGGAAGCCGATAGGCTTATAGAAACCGTATATCTTCGTGTCGAGCGATACGGAGGCATTGAAGTCCCACACATTATAAAAGTTGTAGGTGGTATCGCATAGCTCGCGGGCTGCATCCGGATCCCACTGACGGCGCACCTTCGAAGTATACATACGGTCGGTGAGGCTCACGCTCGGAGTGACGTTGAAATACTTGAAGATGCTGAATGTGGCGGAGATAGGTACGGAGTGACGCATACCGTTGCGCCAGTCCTTGATCAGGCTTTTCTTGAAAAACTCGTCCTGCTTGGCTGTGAGGGAGTTGTTGAACTGACCGGAATACGACATACGGATCTTCTCATACCAGCGCTCGGCGCCTACCGCATGCTTGCGCTTGAAGGGATAGATCTGCGACATCGTCACCGTGATGTTGGGAAACGATACGGCGAGAGTCGAGTCCTGCGAGCGTTGAGAGATGTTGGCCGTGCCGGAGAACGACCATTTGGAGCCCGGCGGACGATAGGTGAAGTTGACAGTCGACGATTTGGTATTCTCCGTAAAGGAGTTGGAGTAGTAGCTGCCGAGATCGTTGCGCGAGTAGCCCGATGTGGTGAAGTTGACCGAAGCCGAGAAGTTGAATATCGGGTTGGCCTTCTGATCCTGAGTGTGATTCCAGAGCACCTGGAAGTTGGTCTGCTTCGAGTAGTCGGGCAGACCCTTGTCGCCAAGTATCGTCTTGAGGAAACTGATATTGAAGTTGCCCGAGAATTTGTAGCGCTTGGCATATACCGATCGTGCCTGCAGACCCCACGAGCCCTTGGTGTAGATCTCCCCGGTGAGCGCCAGATCGATATTGTCGTTGATGGCGAAGTAGTAGCCGCCGTTGGAGAGGTAGAAACCGCGGTTGTAGTCGTCGCCGAACGATGGGAAGATGATACCCGACGAATAGCGCTCGGAGAAGGGGAAGTAGCCGAAGGGGAGTGCCAGGGGCAGCGGCAGGCCCTCGAGCACCATATAAGCCGGACCGGTCACGATATCTTTCTTCGGGCGCACCTTTGCTTTAGTGAGACGGAAGCCGAAATGGGGATGATCGTGATTGTCGCAGGTGGTGTAGAAACCATCCTGGAGGTAAAACACATTGTCGCCCACCTTCTTGGATGTGCCGCCGGTGAGGAAGCCTTCGCCCTGTTCGGTGATTACGTCAGTGATGTAGCCCTTCTCGGTGCGGAAGTTGTAGCGCATCGTCTTCGATTCGTAGGATGTGCCTTTGTCGACGAACACGGGCGAGCCCGCAAGAGTGCCGAGCGAGTCGATGGCGCCCACGGCATAGACCGTCGAAGAGTCCATGTCGAGTTGTATCTCGGCAGCCGTGAGATCGATATCGCCGTAAGTCACTTTGCCGTCGCCATAGATATACGCTTTGCTCTGACCCACGAGCACCATCGAGTCTCTGGCCACGATATCGACCGGATTGTCGAGGTCGGACTTCATGCGTACGATGCGGGGGACGGTGGTCGGAGCAGTAGGTGCGGCGGGAGTGGAATCGGGTGAGATGCGCTGTCGGCGACGCTGCTGAGGAGTTAGTGTAGGGCGTGACGGGAGTATGGAATCGCCGGAAATTATCGAATCGAGGCGAACTTCGAGAGGCGAATCGGCTCTCAGAGTCGTGTCGGGCATAAGCGACAGCGTCGGCTCGGCGGCTTTCGAGGGCAAAGTATGAGCCCAGCAAACCGCTGCAAGCAAGATAGATAATATATATAGTTGAGGTCGCCTCAAATGGATAGTCGATGACTGGTATAATATCGATGCAAAGATAACACAATCCCCCCACAACTGCAAGCACTTTGGCCGGTGGCCGATGCACAAAGGCAGAATTTTTATGCAGTTAGGGATGCGGATACAAAAAGAATCACTATTTTTGTGTGCTAATACAGAAACCTAAAAGAAAGGTATATATATGAACGAACCATTGAATATCGATTGGGCTACACTGCCATTCGGCTATCTTAAAACGGATTACAACGTCCGCAGTTATTTCAAGGATGGCAAATGGAGCGATATCGAGGTCTCCGACTCGGAGAATATCAACATCCACATGGCCGCTACCTCTCTCCACTACGGACAGGAAATTTTCGAGGGACTGAAAGCCTTCCGCGGTGTCGACGGCAAGGTACGCATATTCCGTCTGCACGAAAATGCACAGCGTATGCGCGACTCTGCTATCGGTCTGTGCATGGAGCCGATACCCGTCGAGCTATTTGAGGAGATGGTGCTGAAAGTGGTGAAACTCAATGAGCGTTTCATCCCCCCCTACGGCACCGGCGCCAGCCTCTATATACGTCCCTTTGAGATCGGTATGAGTGCCAGCGTAGGTGTGCGCAAATCGTCGGAGTATCTATTTATGATACTCGTCACTCCCGTAGGCCCCTATTTCAAGACCGGCTTCGGACTCACCAATATCTGTATCTTCCGCGAGTACGACCGCGTGGCTCCCAAAGGCACCGGACGCTGGAAGGTGGGTGGCAACTATGCGGCTGCTCTCGCCGCCGGCGAGCGTGCCCACGATATGGGTTATTCGGCAGTGCTCTTCCTCGATCCCAAGGAGAAGAAGTATCTCGACGAATGCGGCCCCGCCAACTTCTTTGCTATCAAGGATGGTGTGTATATCACCCCCGAATCCGAATCTATCCTCCCGTCGATCACCAACAAGAGCTTCATGCAGCTCGCCAAGGATATGGGTATCAAGGTAGAGCAGCGTCATATCACTGTCGACGAACTTGCAGAAGTTCAGGAGGCCGCCGCCTGTGGCACTGCCGCCGTGGCATCGCCTATCGGCGAGGTCGACGATATCGACACCGGCCACAAATATGTGATCGCCACCGACGGCAAGCCCGGTCCCGTTACCACGGCCCTCTACAAGAAACTTCGGGCCATCCAGTATGGCGAAGAGCCCGACGTACACGGCTGGTGCACTATTGTAGAATAATGGATTATCAATCAATAATCGATACATACTATCCCGCAGGCACTGTCCTGCGGGATATTTATATGCGCCACTGCGAGTCGGTAGCCGACGAAGCGCTTGCCATAGCCCGGCGCAAATCGCTCCCGCTCAGTCCCGATGATATACGTGCAGCCGCAATGCTTCACGACATTGGCATCGCGGCTACCTATGCTCCGGGTATCGGATGTCGTGGCGCGGCACCCTATCTCCTCCACGGAATCATCGGCGCGGATATGCTGCGCGCTGTGGGGGTGGATGAGCGTTTTGCCCGAGTGGCCGAGCGCCATACCGGCTCCGGAATCACTGCCGCCGAAATAGAAGCGGCGGCAATGCCGCTGCCGCGGCGCGACCTTTTGCCCGAGACACTTCTCGAACGTCTTATCTGCTACGCCGATAAGTTCTATTCCAAAAGCGGGCGCATGGAGCGCAAGGATCCCGCAAAAGTGGAGGCACAGATGGCGCGCTTCGGAGAGGGGAGTATGCAAAGATTCCGCCTGCTGTCAGCGGAATTCAGCTGATACGTCAAACGACGGACAGGCCTTTGCCGCAAATTCGCGATGACCATGGACCGACGCGCGCGGATAGCGCCGTCGCAACGAATCTACAAGACTTCTAAGCGACTGCTTCTGCGCTTCGGTGCGAGTATCGGCCGGGCGCATTGATGCATCGCAGCCGCCTATGTAGCAGATGCCGATTGAGTGGGCGTTATGTCCCGAGCAGTGCGCGCCGATCTCACTCTCGGCGCGTCCGGGATGGATAGAGCCGTCGGAGTAAATTATGTAATGATAGCCGATACAGCGGAATCCGCGGGCACGGTGCCAGCGGTCGATATCAGCTACCGTGACGGCGCGCCCCGCAGGAGTAGCGGAGCAGTGGATGATGATTTTTTCAATAGTTCGCATAAAATAAAGGTTGAATTAAGTGATGAATTTGGAAACAGCACTGCAAAGTTACGGCCGCCTTTGGGGGTGCCGACACATATTTTTCAAGAAAAACATCAGGGAGTAGTTTGGAAATAGGTCAGTAGAAAAAATTTCGTATCACATCCATCACACCACCAGTCACATACCATC
>CAMWUX010000052.1 GCA_947177605.1 uncultured Porphyromonadaceae bacterium | reverse complement strand
TTCTGCTTTTCAAGAAGTTGGACTCACATTATTATGGTTTAGCGGACAGTAATAAAATAATTATTTCCGGCAACACACTGACCCACACGCATCAACCGCCCGAATGATGCCCTTTCTTTACCGCTCCATAAATACACGACAGTAAATCCTACACCTACATTGCAACGCCAATTTTCATATCAGCCACCGACGCCCTCACAGAGGCATCACTCATACGAATCCCATACTCACACCACACCCCGCACCACTCAGCAAGACCACCTCCCTCAATCAATCCGGGAATCACTTCAGTATTCGGACAACCTTTGAGCCCTGACGAAGAAGGTAGAAGCCGGAGGGCACGTCATCAACCGACGTACCGAGCCATATACCTTGCATCGTATATACATCGTAGGGCCGAGAGTAGTCGATATTCTTATTCTCGTCGGCCTCAGTCAAAGATACTGCCGCCACATCAGCGCTTACCACCGCTTCCGCTACAGGACCGTTGGCATACAGGGTCTCGGCCACGATCTTGCACACACCAGCATCAGCGGCGGCCATAGTCCGGAATTCGGGTGAATCCACATGTAGCGTCACCACACCATTCTGATCTACCGATGCGATTTCGGGATGTGTCGACCGCCAGAATACTTTCTGCAGAGTGGCATTGGCGGGAGCCATAGCGGCCGTGAGCTGAAACGTGTCACCTGCGCGTCCGGCGATGAGCGGTGTATTCATCGTAAGATCCGTAGCATCCACCATGGGCTGACGGTATTGAAATGAGCTCCAGCATGTTGCCGTAGCGTAGCCCTGCGAATTGCCCTGAAGATAGAGATCGCCCGAATATTCGTCGAACACATTTTCGCTGATCTCGGGCGGATTCTGAGCCGTGATATAGAGATTGGCCACAGGCACACCGGCGAAAGCCATATCGCCTATACTGCTCACACGGCTACCCATCACCACCTTCACAAGATTCATGCATTCGTAGAAAGCACACATACCGATACTCTCCACCGACGGCGGAAGCACTATTTCCGACATGCCCGTACATCCCCAGAATGCGTAGTCGCCTATTTCAGTGACCGTAGGCGGCATCACTACGTCGGTAAGGGACGTACAGTTGTCAAATGCATTCTTGCTTATCGATGTGATTGAATGACCGATAGTCACCTTGTGCAATCCGGTGCACCCCGTAAAAGCCGCCGCTCCGAGCGTAGTCACGGAGTTGGGGATAGTCACCTCCGTAAGGCCTCGGCAGGCATCGAAAGCCTTGTAGCCTATTTCCTCAAGAGTATTGGGAAGTGAGAGAGACTTAAATCCGTGACTGTAATAGAAAGCATTGGCACCAATTATAGTCACCGATTCGGGAATTGTCACCGACCTGAGTGCCGTGCAACCGGTGAAGGTAGCATCCCCGATAGCCGTAATCGAATTCGGCACCACCAGGTCTATCACCTCCTCGCCGCCGACATAGAGATGGCCGGCACATGAGAGAGGATTGGCATTCGTATCGCCGAAGGATATGGCACATAGCGCTTCAAGGCTGGGGAACTCGGCTTTGACAAGAGAATTGCAGCCACGGAAAGCATATTCGCCGATACTGGTCACGGAATTGCCGATCGACACCGCTGTGATCGACGAGCACCCGTCGAAAGCACTCGCACCGATGCTCGACACTGAGTTGGGTATATCTATACTGCCCATGATGCCGCTGCAGCCGCTGAATGCCTTGGCCGCGATAATATTGATTTGAGATTCGGGGCTGAAAGTCACGGAAGTAAGCTCCGTACATCCCTCGAATGCGCTTGCACCGATACCGGTGAGAGTATATTCGAAGAGATTCTCGGGGTCGTCATCAACAAAACTTGCCGGAATATTCACTTCCGTAAGAGCCGAGTAATTGCCCTGTATCAGCAGCGCCTCGATATGGTCGGGATTCTCAAGCACACGATAGCGGAAGACCCCGTCGGTAAGAGTCTTTGTTGCTACCTTACCCACGTAGATGCGGCGAAACATCGCCCAGTTGGTCATCAGATACTCCTCAAGAGAATTTTCGGGGATATATAGAGCAGCACGGTTGTATGTTACATCATCAAACGCTATCGGCGACACATCGGGCGTCGGGCCATATACATTAATGCGGATCAGACCCGTACAGCCGTTGAACGCATTGGCATAAATCGTAGTCACCGATGCCGGAATGGAAATTTGCGTCAGCCCCACACACTCGGCGAAAGCTGAGCGCCCGATCGACAACACCGAGCCGGAGATCGTGAGCGATTGGATACCGTCGCAGCCATAAAACGAATTCTCGGTGATATTCTCCACCGTCGACGGAATCACCAGATCCGTCACCAGTTCGCCATTGATATGCAGATCCTTCGCATAGGCCAGAGGATTGGAAGCATAGGTATAGAAGCGCATATTGCACATGTGCTCCACACTGGAGAAGTCGGCCCATTCCAGACCGGTACAGCCCTGGAAAGCACCACTACCGATATCCGTCACCGATTCGGGAATAGTGATTGACGCAAGCGATGAGCAGTCGGTGAAAGCACCGCTGCCTATCGTAGTAAGGGCATTGGGGAGCGTCACCGATCTGAGGTTAGTGCAGCCCGAGAATACGGAGCTGCCCATCAGTGTCACCGAATTGGGTATAACCACCGACGTCAGACCTGTGCAGCCTTCGAAAGCGCGCCAGTTGATATCCGTCAGACCCGAGCTGAAAGTCACCGATTTAATACCGGTACAGTTCACGAAAGCGCAGTAGCTGATCGAAGTCACCGATTCGGGAATCACCAGATCAGTCACCTCTGATCCACCCACATACAGACGCCGGGCGGTGTACATCGGATTGGAATACACATCGCCGAAATCCATAGCGCAAATCGACTCCACATCGGCAAACTCCGCTCTGATAAGATTCGGACAGTTGAAAGCGCCATCGCCGATCTCCGTCACCGAAGCCGGTATCGACACCGACGTCAGCGGGTCGCATCCGTAAAATGCGTATGCGCCGATCTTGTTTACACCAGCCGGTATCACAGCCGAGGTAATCTCCTTACCGCCTATATATAAGTGGTGTGCCAGATTCAGAGGATTGGAATAGAGATAGGCGAATTCGATACCGCACAGCGACTCCAGGCTCTCAAACTCAGCCCTGGTCAGTCCCGAGCAGTCCTGAAACGCAGCCATACCTACATACGCCAGCGAAGCCGGAAGCGACACCGACGTCACTTTGGAACATCCGGCAAACGCATACTCGCCGATCATCACCAGTGAACTCGGAAGCGTAATCGAAGTCACCTGATTGCAGCCGTAGAATATATAATCGCCGATCATATCCACCGATTCTGGGATATCGAGCGATGTCACCTCAGCGCCACCTATATATAAATGGTGTGCCAGAGAGAGCGGATTGGAATTGACATAGGTGAACTCCATTGCACACAGAGCCTCCAGACTGGCAAATTCAGCCTTAGTCAACCCCGAACACCCCTGAAAAGCGCCCACGCCTACCGAAGTCAGAGTCTCCGGTATCGATACCGACGTCAGCCCGGCACACTCGTAGAATGCATAGTCGCCGATACCGACCACTGTATATTCCGTAGTGCCGTCGCTCGCTGTGGATGGAATCACCACATTGCCGCTCACATTGTTGCCCGTGGTCACAACCCCACTGAGAGGGTTTTCCATACCTGCTTTCACGCGGCAGGTTCGGGAACCGGTGCTGATTATATCGTAGGCGAGAGTCTGACCTTCGTAATCATATGTGAACGAGCGCGCTACACACGGCATCACTATTAAAGCGCCAAGTAGAAGTAGTAGATATCGCTTCATGGTAGTAAAGCTCTTAAAGGTGAAGATTTGTCAAGTATATGTGTAATTTTATCTAAGGCAAGGTATATGGCACAAAGATAATGATAATTTACTTCAATCCAACTTTTTCACCCCTCTTTCACAAAAAACTTGCATTTTTTAATAAACAATCGGCGGCGGGGCGGCGTTGTAATGATATCATAACCGAAATTCAAGTATTAATCAATAAAAAACATTTACGACTATGGACAAATATGTATGCGACGTATGCGGCTGGGTCTACGACCCCGAAGTAGGTGACCCCGAAAACGGTATCGCACCCCGTACTCCCTTCGAAGACCTCCCCGATGATTGGGTATGCCCCCTCTGCGGAGTAGGTAAGGATGAGTTCTCTATCGAAAAGACTCTCTGATTCTTCCGCCTCCCACTACGTCGAACCCTGGAAGCGATACGGCACAGCTTTCAGGGTTCGCCGCATTTTTACTACTTTTGTATCCACATATCCACCTACACCATGACTATCGACGACATCACCCGGAATATCAGCGCCCGACTGGGCATCTCCACGCTCAACGATATGCAGCAGGCCATGACCACCACCACGGACAAGGCTGTGATCCTTACGGCACCTACCGGCTCCGGAAAGACTCTGGCGTTCGCCATCGCAATGCTCCGTGCCTTGCGTAGCGATGCTAAAGCGAAGCCGCAGGCTCTGGTGCTGGCGCCCTCGCGCGAACTCGTGCTGCAGATAGCAGAGGTGGTGCGCCCGATTGCTACCGACCTCAAGACGGTGACGCTATACGGTGGTCACTCTTTCCTCGACGAGACCCGGTCACTCTCACCAATGCCCGACATTATCATAGCCACTCCCGGACGCCTTCTTGACCATCTGCAGCGCGATACTTTATCCATCAACGGCCTGCGTTGCCTCGTGCTCGACGAGTACGATAAGTCGCTCGAACTTGGCTTCGAGAGTGAGATGCGCCGCATCCTCCGCCGCATAGGCCGGGTGGAGCGGGTGATCCTCACCTCGGCCACACGCATGGAGGAGCTCCCCGACTTCGTGAACATCGGTTCGCCACAACTGCTCGACTTTGCTCCGGCCGAAGCAGCTGAAAAACCCGTCGATATCATTGAGGTGAAGTCATTTACCCCCGACAAGCTCGATACCCTTGCTGGACTGCTCTCGACCTTCACCGCCGGCGACCGCACGATAATATTCGTCAACCATCGCGAGAGCGCAGAGCGCGTATACCGGCATCTCAGTAGACTCGGCTACCCCGTCGGCATATACCACGGCGCCCTCGACCAGCAGCAGAGAGCGACCGCTATAGATATGCTCGCCAACGGTACCACCCCAATACTCGTGGCCACCGACTTGGCTGCACGCGGGCTCGACATATCGAAGTTGCGTAATGTAGTGCACTATCATCTGCCCGTCGACGACAAGGCATGGACTCACCGCAACGGCCGTACCGGCCGCCAGAATGCCGAAGGCGCCGTGTGGGTAATCACCTCCGACTCCGACAACCGCCCCGAATATATCTCCACCACCCGCTCGTTCGTACCCCCGATGGCCACCGCCCGACCCGAACCTTCGGCCACAGCCACGCTCTACATTCAGGCCGGAAAAAAAGACAAGATATCGAAGGGCGACGTAGCCGGATTCATCGCTGCCGCCGGCGCAGAGCGTTCCGACATCGGCCTGATCAACGTCTACGACCACCACTCGCTCGTCGCCGTACCCACCTCCAAGGCAGAAGCTATCGCCGCAGCAACTTCAGCCTTGAAACTCAAGGGCAAAAAGACACGTGTGAGCGTGATACGTCCGTAGCACATTCGGCGCAGAAGTGTGCCATTGGTTAATCCAGTGTTAAGACACGGCTCCAAAGTGTTGCAATAATCGAAAGATTTGCTATATTTGCAATCACTAACATAAATACCCTATTCATTATGGCAAAAGTACAAGGAGCCGTAGATATTGATGCCGAACGCTGCAAAGGATGCAACCTCTGCGTAGTGGCGTGTCCCGTCTCCGTGCTGAGTCTTCAGCCCAAAGAAGTTAACAACCGCGGATATCACTTCGCTTACGCTGTAAATCCGGATCAGTGTATCGGCTGTGCGTCGTGCGCGCTGGTATGTCCCGATGCATGTATCGAAGTCTATCGTGTAATCGAGAAATAACATGAAAGAAGAAGTAAAACTCATGAAGGGCAACGAGGCCATAGCCCACGCAGCCGTGCGCTACGGTTGCGACGGCTACTTCGGATACCCCATCACTCCGCAGAGCGAAGTACTTGAGACTCTTGAAGCACTGATGCCGTGGGAGACCACCGGTATGGTAGTACTTCAGGCCGAAAGCGAAGTAGCATCGATCAATATGGTCTACGGCGGCGCATCCACCGGCAAAGCCGTGATGACCTCGTCGTCAAGTCCCGGCATATCCCTGATGCAGGAAGGACTGTCGTATATCGCTGCCGGCGAACTGCCAGCGCTCGTCGTCAATGTGATGCGCGGCGGCCCCGGTCTCGGCACCATCCAGCCCTCGCAGAGCGACTATTTTCAGGCCACCAAGGGCGGCGGACACGGCGACTACCATTATATCGTACTCGCCCCCTCCACCGTACAGGAGATGGCCGACTTCGTAGGCCTCGGCTTCGATCTCGCATTCAAATACCGCACCCCGGCCATGCTTCTGGCCGACGGCGTAGTAGGTCAGATGATGGAGAAAGTGGTGCTCCCGGAGCCCCGCAGCCGCCGCACTCCCGAGCAAATAGCCGAGCAGTGCCCCTGGGCTGTGACCGGCGATCCCACAGGACGCAAGCGCAACGTGCTCACCACCCTTGAGCTTGAGAGCGACAAGATGGAGGTGAACAATCACCGCCTTCAGGCCACCTACCGCCGCATCGAAGAGAATGAGGTGCGCTATCAGGACTACTTCATGGAGGATGCCGAAGTAGTGTTCGTGGCATTCGGCTCTATAGCCCGTATCTGCCTCAAAGCCATCGAGGATGCGCGCGAACAGGGCATAAAGGTAGGCCTCATCCGCCCCATCACCCTCTGGCCATTCCCCACCAAGCGCATTGCCGAGCTCGCCTCAGAGGTCAAGGGCTTCATGGTGGTGGAACTCAACGCCGGCCAGATGGTACAGGATGTGCGCCTCGCCGTGGAGGGCAAAGTACCCGTCTACCACTACGGCCGCATGGGCGGCGTGATCCCCAACCCGCAGGAGGTATTCGATGCCACAGTGTCTCATTTTCCGTTTCTGAAAAAGTAAAGCGATATGAAAGCAGAGGATATAAAACGCAGCGAGAACAAGGTGTACTGCCGCCCCGAGCTGCTCAACGATACAAATATGCACTACTGCCCCGGCTGCTCCCATGGTGTAGTCCACAAGCTCGTGGCGGAAGTGATCAAAGAGATGAATCAGGAGAACAACGCTATCGGCGTAGCTCCCGTAGGCTGTGCCGTATTCGCCTACAACTATATCGACGTCGACTGGATCGAAGCCGCCCACGGCCGCGCGCCCGCAGTAGCCACCGGAGCCAAGCGCCTCAATCCCGAGCGTCTGGTATTCACATATCAGGGCGACGGCGACCTCGCCGCTATCGGCACCGCCGAGACCATCCACGCCGCCAACCGCGGCGAAAACATCGCCATTATCTTCATCAACAACGCTATATACGGCATGACCGGCGTACAGATGGCTCCCACTACCCTCATCGGACAGAAGACAGCAACCACGCCCTACGGACGCCGCGTGGATCTCAACGGCCACCCGCTCAAGATATCCAACTTACTGGCCGAACTCGAAGGCACCTGCTACGTGACACGCCAGACGGTACACACAC
>CAMWUX010000051.1 GCA_947177605.1 uncultured Porphyromonadaceae bacterium | reverse complement strand
ATCTGATCGAACACGAGGTTCAAGACCTTCTCAATGGCTATCTGAACAGCAACCACCGTAAGAAAGTGGAGATCATCGAGCGTGCCTATCACTTCGCAAAGAAAGCTCACGGAGGCATACGCCGACGCTCGGGCGAACCATATATACTCCATCCAATCGCCGTGGCCAAGATAGCATCGCGCGAGATCGGGCTCGGCTCCACATCCATCTGCGCGGCGCTGCTCCACGATGTAGTGGAGGACACCGACTACACCGTAGAGGACATCTCGCGCCACTTCGGTCCGAAGATTGCCGAGCTCGTAAGCGGCCTCACCAAGATTTCGGGAGGCATATTCGGCGACAAGGCATCCCTTCAGGCCGAAAACTTCCGCAAGCTCCTCCTCACCATGTCGGAAGATATCCGTGTAGTCCTCATCAAGATGGCCGACCGCCTGCACAATATGCGCACACTCGGCTCCATGGCGCCCAACAAGCAGTACAAGATCGCCGGCGAGACGCTCTACATCTACGCGCCGCTCGCCTATCGTCTCGGTCTATTCAACATAAAGACCGAACTTGAAGATCTCAGTTTCAAATACGAACATCCGCAGGCATATCAGGAGATAGCCGACAATCTGCGGAAGTCGGAAGAGCGCCGTCAGGCCGTCTACTCCGACTTCTCCGCGCCCATACTCGAGCGCCTCAACGGCATGAACCTCAAGTATGAGGCTAAAGCCCGAGTGAAGTCGGTCTACTCCATCTGGCGCAAGATGGAGACCAAAAAGATTCCATTCAAGGAGGTCTACGACCTCTATGCAGTGCGTATCATATTCGACTGTCCGGATCCCGCTGCCGAAAAGACCGTGGCTTGGAATATCTACGCCGCCATTACCGACCTCTACAGGCTCCATCCCGAGCGCACTCGCGATTGGATCAACACACCGAAAGGCAACGGCTACCAGGCTCTTCATCTCACCGTGATGGGTCCCGACGGCAACTGGATAGAAGTGCAGATACGCTCACGCCGCATGGACGAAATAGCCGAAAAGGGCTTTGCCGCCCATTGGAAATACAAAGTTGGCGAAGGCGAGGAAGAGACAGAGCTCCACGCATGGCTCGCAACTATCAAGGATATTCTCGACGACCCGACACCCGACGCGGTCGACTTCCTCGACACCGTGAAACTCAACCTCTTCGCAGCGGAGATAGTCGTATTCACCCCCAAAGGCGAACTCATCACCCTACCCCAGAAAGCTACGGTAATCGACGTAGCCTTCACCCTCCACTCCGAACTTGGCTCGCATTGCATCGCCGGCAAAGTCAATCATAAACTCGTACCTCTTAGCTATCGTCTCAATAGCGGCGATCAGGTAGAGATCCTCACATCCAAGTCGCAGACTCCGAAACCCGAGTGGGAGCAGTTCATGGCCTCGGCCAAAGCCCGCACGCGCCTGCGCCGAGCCCTCCGTGCCGAAGTTGCCCCCGACATCGAGAAAGGCAAGGAGATACTTGCCCGATTCCTTGAAAAAGCCCAGGTAGAAGCCACCAACGAGGTCATCACCAAGATGATGGCATTTTACAAGATCCCGACTCGCGACGACCTGTATATGCGGCTCGGCACCGGTTCCCTATCTCTTGAGGGCTATGTACTCAAAGACTCCCCCACTACATCACCGAGCCTTCTCAAAAAGATATTCCGAATCGGTACCTCCAAAAAGCCTACCGCAGAAACAGCTCCGGCGCCTCCCAAGCCGAAGATTAACCCGAAGGAGGTGTATAAGCTCCACATCACCGGCGAAGGTCAGAACTTCGTGTTCGCACCCTGCTGCCGACCGGTGCCCGGCGACGATGTGATGGGATTTATCAACGACGACGGCGACCTCGAAGTACACTCCCTATCATGCCCCCGCGCACAGGTTCTTAAAGCAGGCTACGGCCCGCGCATCGTGGCTACCGAGTGGGAATCCGTACAGAAGTCCATGCCCGCAACCATCGTAGTGGAAGGCGTCGACCGCCACGGAGTACTACATGAACTCACCGGCGTCATATCCAACCAACTCAACATCGATATCCGCGCGCTCAACATTTCCACCCACGCCGAAGTGTTTGAGTGCCGTCTCGACGTACTCATACACAACACCGGCGACATAGCCGCTCTCTGTTCCAAGCTCAAGAAGATCGACGGAGTTCAGAGCGCCATACGCAATTAACCCTCACCACAAGCGTCCATGAAGCATCCCAAGATAGAAGACTTGCGCCGACCGTCGGTGATCCACGCACTGATGTTTGCGGCTACCGTAATACTTCTCTTTCTCGCCATCCCTTCGGCCGAGACCGACGGCTACGAATATACCGTAGGCCGGCCATGGAACTATGATGCTCTCGTGGCCAACATCGACATCGAGCTCTTCCGCGATCCCGAGACACAGAAGCATCTTGAGGACTCCATGAAAGCCAATGCCGAGAAAGTATATTACCGCAACGACGATATCGCCGAAGAGGTGATCCACGACTTCAGCAATGCCCTCTACGGAGTCGACGAATTGCGCAATGCCGCCGCCTTCCGCCGCCGCCTTATAGAGAATCTGCGCCAGATCTATGCCCAGGGTATCATAGCTCTCGACGAGTCGGGCAGCAAGATGCCCCCTACGATCAGCATGCGTACCTCCGACAACGGTCGTACGCCCAACCAGTCCACATCCTCATTCTATACCTTCGCATCGGCCCACTCCGAAATGCAGCAGATGCTCAACTCTCAGCCCGACCTGCGCGAAGCCCTCTCCGGCATAAGCCTCAATCCGCGCCCCAACATCCTCCCCGACTCGGTGATGACCAGCATGGAGTTGCGCAATATAGAGGCATTCGCCCGCTCACCCATCGGCATGGTACCGCGTGGCGAAACCATCATCGACCGTGGCGAGATAGTCACCCCGCGTGCCGCCCAGATCATCTCCACATATCAGAAGAAGTTGGAGCGACAGGGTCTCACGGCCGACTATGGCCTTGACCTCAGCGCACTCGGATCGCTTCTGGTCATAGCATCGATCGTGCTGATGCTTTTCGCCTACGTATATATTTTCCGTCCCGATTATTACCACAACAACCGCATACTGGCGCTACTCATCATCATGGTGGTAGCCTTCACATTCTTCGCCGCCATACTCAACGGCTCATTCGAGCGCGGCATATACCTCGTGCCTATCACCATCGTACCGATAGTACTTGTAGTATTCCTCGACTCGCGCACAGCCTTCTTCACATATATCACTACAGTACTGCTGTGTGCCGTCATCACCCACTATATGTGGGATTTCATACTCATCCAGATCCTCGCCGGATTCGTGGCCATGGCCTCAATCCGCGAACTCAGCAAGCGGTCGCAACTCCTGGTAGCTGCCCTGCTCGTATTCGCGGCCTACACCGTTGCCTACGTCTCCGTCACTCTGATGACCACCGGCAGCATCGCCAATATTGAAAGTGGTATGCTCGGCGCACTCGGCATCAATGCCCTGCTCATATCATTCGCCTATATGGTGATATTCCTCATCGAGAAAGCATTCGGCTTCATATCCCGCGTTACGCTCGTCGAACTCTCCGATATCAATCATCCGCTGCTGCATGAACTCTCGCAGGAGTGCCCCGGCACCTTCCAGCACTCTATGGCCGTGAGCAACATGGCCGCGGCTGCCGCAGCCAAGATCGGAGCCAACGTGCAGCTCGTCCGCACAGGCGCGCTATATCACGACATCGGCAAGACGGCCAATCCGGCCTTCTTCACCGAAAATCAGCGCGGCATCAACCCTCACGAAGCGCTTACGCCCC
Organism: uncultured Porphyromonadaceae bacterium; assembly: GCA_947177605.1. GTDB lineage: Bacteria > Bacteroidota > Bacteroidia > Bacteroidales > Muribaculaceae > Paramuribaculum. Next base: position 4,161 of record CAMWUX010000051.1, on the reverse strand, counting down.
ACCAGAGCGCAAAGATCGTCATAGACCACATCCACGAAGGACTGCGCAAGGCCGAGAAAGCCAAACTGCCGCCACGCCTGCGCGACTTCATCTCCGAGCACCACGGCCGCGGCAAAGCCCGCTACTTCTATAATACGTATTGCAATCAGCACCCCAACGAAGAGGTAGATCCGGCACCCTTCACCTATCCGGGCCCCAATCCGCGCAGCGTGGAGACATCGATAATGATGATGGCCGATGCCGTGGAAGCCGCCTCACGCTCACTCAAGGAGCATACACCCGAGGCCATAAGCGCACTCGTCAACAAGATCATCGACTCTCAGGTGGCCGAAGGACTGCACAACGACTCCCCCATCTCCTTCCGCGACATCAGCGAGATCAAACGCTCATTTGAGTCTACGCTCCGCACCATGTATCACTCACGCATTTCCTATCCCGAACTGGCCCGTAAATAATCTCCGCGGGTCTTTCATACGTTATATAATATTATGTCGATATTCTTCACCATACTTACAATATGCGCCGTAGCCGCCGCGTTGGTTGGCGTATTTCTGTCGTGGCGCTGGAGCGCCCTGCCGGCATGGCTTGCGCTCGTGCCGATGTACTTCATCGATGGCACCCCCGTCACCGGCACCACACTCCTCTTCTGGGGTATCGCCTGCGGTATAGTACTTGGCATCAACACCCTGCTTCCACAGTCAGTAGTCCGTAGCCGTGTATGCGTACCCTACATGGCGGTAGGCGCACTGGCCGGTGCGTTTGCCGGCATGCTCATGCCCCTGCAGCAGGCCGGAATGATACTCGGCGCCGTAGCAGGCCTGCTGCTCGGAGCTATAGCTTACAGCCGTACTCCCGCAGGCTCTGCCAAAGGGCTTGTATTCCCTTCGCGCCAATGGTTCAACTACACCTGCGCCAAAGGCCTTCCCATCGTCGTAGACATCGCCACAGCAGCCATTGCCATCATGGCTGTGATACGCTTCTATTCCACCTCGACATTATCCTGATCCTCGCATTCCGGTATGAAACGAATCCTGCTTCTACTACTTCTGGCGGTAAGTATCGGCGCTTCAGCCGAGACCACCATATTCGACCGCATCAAGCGCACACGTCCTGATTTTGCCGAGATTAAAAAGCAGATCAACGACCGCACGTCGGACTACTACTATCCCCGTCTCATGGAGGAGTATCTCCGCAACGATACCCTCATGAAACTCGACAAATACCGCTATCTCTATCTCGGCTACTCACTTCAGGAAGATTACAACCCCTACCGCGAACCTGCGTTTACCAACCTCACAGCCAACACCGTCACACCCGCCAATATGACTTCGGCCCAGTGCGACACAATAATACACTACGCCAATCTCGCACTCGAAGACAACCCCTTCGACCTCCAGCAGATGGCCGTGCTCATTTCCGCCCTGCGCCAACGTGGACGCACCGGTCTGGCTGATATATGGCAGTATAAATTCAATTATATACTTATGGCCATCGTATCTACCGGCACAGGTCTCGACGAAGAAAACGCCTGGTACGTGATCGAGCCTCAACACGAATATATCCTCCTCAACATGATGGGCTATACCGTCACCAACCATCTCTTCTATGAGCCAGCATTCGAGTATCTCACCGTAGTCGATGCCCGGGGAGCCCACGCCGACGGATTCTACTTCAACATCAAGCATCTGCTCGAGGAGTACTACCGGAAGTTTCCCGACGACCCCAATAGCTAATTCAAATTCATAATAATAACCCAATCATTCTTCACTCAATCCATGAAAAGATTCATTCCAGCCATCGCCCTCCTGCTCACAGTGTTGGGAGTACGCGCCGACGACCTGCCCAAGTGGCAGACCATCATGGGATTCCGCGACGGGCAGATTCCTTCGCACGCCCTCGTCGTACCCTATGCCGACGACAACTACAAGGCCATCGCCGACTTCGCCTATGAGAAGTCGCCTTACTATCTGAGCCTCAACGGCCAGTGGAAATTCAAGTGGACCAAAGGCGTCGACAACCGCCCCCTCGACTTCTGGAATCCCACGGTAAGCGTAGCCGACTGGGACAATATCAATGTGCCCGGCAACTGGGAACGTCAGGGCTACGGCACAGCCATCTACACCAACACCACCTATGAATTCGACAGTCCCTGGGCCGACTTCACCAAAGCAGCTCCCCTCGTGCCCACCGTCACCAACGAAGTAGGCTCCTACCGCCGCACATTCACCATCCCGGCCGACTGGCAGGGACGCCGTGTAGTACTCTGCGTCGAAGGCGCCATCTCTTTTTACAACGTATGGGTCAACGGCCAATACCTCGGCTGCAACATGGGCTCAAAGACTGCTGCCGAATGGGATATCACATCATCCCTCACCGCAGGCGAAAACACCGTAGCCCTTGAGGTGTACCGCTGGAGTGCCGGCGCCTACTTCGAGTGTCAGGACTTCTGGCGCCTGAGCGGTATCGAGCGTGAGGTCTACCTCTACTCCACCCCCAGGACTTACATTGCCGACTTCACCGCCCGCACCACCCTCACCAACGACTACACCGACGGCCACCTGCAGCTCGCAGTCGATATTGACGGCCTCGACCTCCTTGCCGCTCCCGCAAAGAAAGGCAAGAAGGCCAAGAAAGCCTCTGCAGCTCCAGCCGCCAAAGTGGCATATACCCTCTTCGACGCTCAGGGCAAGACCGTCAGCACAGCCACCACCGATGCCAAAGCAAAAGTGAATTTCGAAGCCACACTGCCCGGCATACTCCCCTGGAATGCCGAGACACCCAACCTCTACACCCTCGCCATCAATCTCATCGATCCCTCCGGAGCAGTCACCGAGACAGTAGGCTGCGACGTAGGCTTCCGTACATCCGAAGTGCGCGACGGCCTCTATCTCCTCAACGGCCAGCCCATCAAGATCAAAGGCGTAGACCGCCACGCTCACTCGCAGATGGGTCGCACCGTGCCACGCGACACAGCCCTCATCGACATCCGTCTGATGAAGGAAAACAACATCAACGCCGTGCGCAACTCCCACTATCCACAGGACCGATACTGGTACTACCTCTGCGACAAATACGGCATCTACCTCATCGACGAAGCCAACGTCGAATCCCACGGCTACGGATATGGCGACGAATCACTCGCCAAGCGTCCCGAATGGATTCCCGCAGTGATCGACCGTGAGGAGCGTATGTGGCATAAGTCCAAAAACAATCCTTCCGTACTCTTCTACTCCCTCGGCAACGAATGCGGCAACGGCATCGTGTTTGAAGAAGCCTACAAGCGCATGAAGCAGATCGAGCCCTCCCGTCCCATACAGTATGAGCGCTCGCTCGACGACTGGAACTCCGACATCTTCGCTCAGATGTATGGCTATCATCGCGGCGTAGAGCAGTATGCACTCGACTCCACCAAGACCCGCCCCTACATCCTCTGCGAGTACGCCCACGCTATGGGCAACAGCGTAGGTGGCCTCAAAGACTACTGGGATCTCTTCGAAGCCCATCCCAAACTTCAGGGCGGATGCATCTGGGACTGGGTCGACCAGGGCTTCATTGAGATCGACTCCCTCGGCCGCAAGTTCATAGCCTATGGAGGCGACTTCGGAGGCCCCGGCGTACCGAGCGACAACTCATTCAACTGCAACGGTCTCATCGCTGCCGACCGTACCCTCCACCCCGCGGTAGCCGAAGTGAAGAAAGTATACCAGAACATCAAGACCACCCTCGTGGATCCCGCTACCCTCACCATCAAGGTGAAGAACTGGTATGACTTCACCGACCTCGACCAATACACCCTCACATGGCGCATCACCGATGCCAAAGGCACTACCCTGCGCAGCGGCACCACCACAGTTGAGGCCAAGCCCTACCGGACCGTCGAACTCTCGCTCGGCTCCTACACTCCCGGCAGCGAACCCGCATTCCTCGACCTCTCATGGTCACCCAAGCAGTCATCTGCACTCATTCCCGCCGGCTACGAAGTAGCCTACGAGCAGTTTGAGCTCCCCTACGACGCCCCCGCCGCTCCCGTCTTCACTCCCGCCAGACTCAAGCAGGTGAAGAGCGCGCGCGACCGCTACGCCTATCGCTCCGGCTCCGTTGAGTTCGCACTCTCCGCCGCCACCGGCGAAGTATGCTCCCTCTCCATCGACGGCACCGAGA
>CAMWUX010000050.1 GCA_947177605.1 uncultured Porphyromonadaceae bacterium | reverse complement strand
TTGTAGTACACATCGAGCCGGTATTCATTGTCGGGATAGCGGTCGAGAAGTCGGGTAAACTCGATCGCGGCGGCCTCCGGATCGTCGATCTTATCCTTGAGGATTATACCCATATTGTAGAGCCCCTCCTGAATGATATTATTGGCATTCTGCCGCTCGGCGTCAGTCGTAGGGATCTGCCGCAGATAGTATTCAGGCGAGTGGGGATCATTGGCATCCGGCGTGGTTGGGGAGTCGGTCGGGGATTCGGAATCCGTTTCAGCCGAATCCTCGTCGCCCTCGGTATCCGACGTCGGTGTTTCGAATGAATAGTTGGTCTTATTGCGCCGTCGCCAGTTGTCCTCGAGGCGTCGGCTGCCCCAACGCTTCTGGAATTCGGTGCGGCCGGCATCGCGCGTAGCCTTATTGTAGAAATACCAGGAGCGGTCGGTGTTGAGCGTAAACGATGTGGGGGCATTTTGCTGCGTATTGTTCAGACCCGTACCGTCGGCTGCCCGCTCGGCGAGATATTCGGCTCGCTTGATACTGTCGGCCTCCTCCTGCTCGCGCTTCTTGAGATCGGTGATGATGCGGTCTACCACCGCAAGCTGCTCCTCACGCGGCAGATACGACAGACGCAGCAGCGAGTCCTGCAGGGTGACGTTGCGGCTGTAGATGGCCAGTTCGTCGAGCAGGTCGGAACGGCGCTTGAGCAGCCGGTAGTCGGGGTAATTGTCGGGAAGCACGGGTACCGCTTCGGCAAAGAGTGGCTGGGCGCGGTCGTAGTCATGCTCCTTGTAGTATAGCTTGCCGAGAGTAATCTGTGCGAGAGCCTTGTCGATGCCGCCGCGCGTCGATTTGGATATCGCCGAGGCATAGTTGGTCATAGCCTGCGTCGTGTCGCCGTGGGCGAGATAGAGATTGCCTATGGCGTAATAGATCTGGTCGAGATACTCCGCATTGGCCGAGTATCTGGTCAGGGCGCGGAGCGACTTCACCTCGCCCGTAATGTCGGCACCCTGAAACACCTCGCTCTGGCGTATTCGGGCATTGAACTTGGTACGGTGACTTGCGCCCGACATACCGCCCACCTTCTTGTAAGCCGTGTAAGCCGCAGCATAGTCGCCCGTCTGCTGATACATCTGGCCGAGTAGGAATGTGAGGCGCGCCTTTTGCGCTCCTGAAGCAAACGGTATGGCTTTTTCGATCCATGGTATAGCGGCGGAATAGTCGGCCGACTTCACATATAGGTCGGCATAGTCGAAGTAATAGAGCTCTTCGAGATTACTCCGGCCTTCGATCTGCTCGGGCTTGATGCTCTTGAGGATAGATTCGGCTTCGAAGAGCCACGACTCGGCACAGTAGGCCCGCGCCTGCCATAATTTGGCTTCGGTCACCACCTCGGGGAGCCACCAGAAGTGTTTCGTGATATAGTAGAACGTAGCTGCCGCGCCAAGGAAGTCGCCCCCCATATACTGGCTACGACCCATCATTAGCCATGCGTTGTGGAGGAAGGGGTTGTATTCCTCGCGTTGGAGCCATTTCTTGTATTCCGGATCATTGCCACGGCCTCCTTTTCGCGCCGGCCGCTTCTTGATGGAACGGATCTGGATGGCCTTCTGAGCCTTCTCTATCGAGCGCTTGAAGTCACCGACTGGCTGCGGAGCCTTTTCGTCGGCATACGCTTCGGCCGGATGGAGATACAGTATGCGCGAATAATCGTCCTGATACTCCTGTTCCATCTTCTTCAGTGTCTCCTTGTAGTGCTCGTTGCCGTTGAAGTAAATATTGTAGCGTGTGATGAAAGCAGTATAGTTGCGCGATGCGGCCGTATTCTTCTTCAGCGAACATCCCGGCAGGGCCACCACGGCCAGAGCTACCACGAGCATTGCGTACACCGCGCCGCGACCCGATCTGCGCACTATCGCGGCCACTATCCACACCGCAATGTAGAGAGCCGCCATCACCATCACTATCAGTGCCGAGCAAGGCACGTCTATCACTGCGCTCAGCAGCAGTCCACCTACCGATGCCACGGCCGACACCGCTATGGAGCTCAGCATTATCGTGGAAAACCTCCGGCAGTATATCTCGGAGATAATCTGCGGTATGGTGAGCATCGACATCAGCAGCATCACGCCCACCAGGCGGATCGTGAGCACGATGCATACGGCCGTAAACACCGTGATGGAGTAAGTGATGAATCTTACCGGCAGACCCATTACGGTGGCGAAGTCGCGGTCAAATACGCAGGCCACTATGCTCTTGTACCATATCGCCATAAACAGTATAAGCAGCAGAGTGAATATGGCAAACGCCATCAAGTCGTATCGGCTTATGGTGAGCACGTTGCCGAAAAGGAACGTGTTGAGTTCCGGCACATATCCCGGCGTGAGAAACACGAAGAAAATACCGAGCGCCATACCCAGCGCCCATACTACGGCTATGGCCGAATCGGATCGCAGGCGCTGTCCGGCCGACAGCCACTCGACAGCCGCAGAGGCACCCACGGCAAATACCGCGGCGGTCGCTATCGGGCTGATGCCTAAGAAGAAACCGAGACCAAGCCCTCCGAAGCAGGCGTGGGTGATACCACCCGACAGAGCTACGAGGCGCCGTGTGACCACATACGTGCCCACTATGGCAGCGGCCACACTGATTAGGAGCACTCCCGCGAGAGCGTTCTGAAAAAAGGCGTATGGCAGCAGGTCAAGCATAGATTAGGTCAGTATTTGGTGGCGCGTGATTCACGTATGTCCGCTACGATCATGAGTAATTCCTCACGCACCGGCGCCGGCAGTTCAATGCCACGCAGCTGAATGCTCCGCCCCCAGCCGGCAATATCGTCGGGCAGAAGGGTGAGCAGCACCGAGCGGAATTCCTCTATCTCGGCATCGTCGTATTGGTCGGTAGCGCGGCCGCGGAAGCGGTCGAGTTCCTCATCGTCGTAGTATTCGATAGTGTCGCTCATGGAGCTCATCAGGGAGTCGCGCTCGCAGGTGATGTGCATACCGCAGCATTCCTCCGCGTCCGCTTGTGGTGCGGGCGAATCCGGCGGGTCGGCGCTCGGCTGACCCCCCGTGAGGCGGAAGTGGATGTAGAGCGCGGCTCCGACCACGACCATTGCTATCAGTATGTAAAGCGCTACTATCATCTACGGCGTTTAAGATTCAGTATCGTTAGGTTCGGTATCGGCATCCTCAATGGTGAAGCCGCATTTCTGCAACTCCTCCCAGAAACCGGGATACGACTTCTCCACCACATCCGCATCCTCGATCACGATACCGGGGATATATGCAGCCACGAAAGCGAAAGCCATAGCTATTCGGTGGTCGCCGTGAGCCGAGAAGCGGGGGAGTTCGGCAAATGGCATTCTCCGCCCCTCCCATGTCAGAGAGTCCGGAGTAGACTCTGTGGTCACTCCGATCTTAAGCAACTCTTCCGAGATGACGGCTATGCGGTCGCACTCCTTGGCGGGAAGCGTCGACAGACCAGTGAAGCGAAACGGCACCCCGATCATGGCGCAGGTCACGGCAAGAGCCGGAGCCATATCGGGATTGTCTACCAGGCATATATTCATGCGGGGATCCACATCGGGAGAGCCGGCCAGTTCGGCGCTGCCGGGTGTTTCGTCGAAGTCGGTAGTCACGCCAAGTCGCCCGAATATATCCGCGGCGGCCGCATCGGGCTGACGTGAGCCGTCGGCAAGACCCTCCACAGTGATGAATCCGGAGGTTACGGCCACAGCCTCATACCAGAATGTAGCGGCGCTCCAGTCGCGCTCTGCCTCCAACCGGCAGGAGCGGTATTGTCCAGGAGCCACGTAGATGCCGTCGGGGGTGATGTCGCACTCCACGCCGGCACGCTCCATCATCGACATCGTGAGGCGGATATATGATTGCGATACCGCGTCGCCGTCGAGTTGCAGTCGTAGCCCGTCGGCCATCGTCGGGGCTATCATGAGCAGTGCCGACACAAACTGCGAGCTCACTGTAGCATCGATCGTCACAGCTCCCCCTTGCAGCTTGCGGCCGTAGATTTTCAGCGGCGCATGTCCGGCTTCACCCATATATTCGATCGATGCGCCAAGACTGCGCAGGGCATCCACGAGCGGGCCTATCGGACGGTGGCAAAGACGCTCCGACCCTCCGAGCTCAATCTCCGCGCCATCTGTGGCGGCAAAATATGCGGTGAGAAATCGTAGCGCCGTGCCCGAATCGGCCACATCCACTGTGCATTGCTGTGGAGCCGACAGAGCCGCGCGTATGACCTCGGTGTCGCGGCATCGGGCCGTATCACCGGCTTCCACCGCTCCGCGGCTTATAGCCTCGATGATAAGGGCTCGGGCGCTCACACTCTTCGACAGAGGCACCGCGACGGTAGCCTCCACTATCTCCTCGGGAGGATATATTCGGTAATTCATATAGCAAAAGTAACGCTTTTTCCCTGATTTACCCTAATATCCCCCAATGTTTTTCAAAACAGCGTGAGCTGGTTGTCGATCAGGCGGAAGCTCATGCGGTGATGTTCGGTGGCTCCATGAGCCACTATTGCCGCGCGATGCGCCGCGGTCGGATACCCTTTATTGATGTCCCAGCCGTATTGCGGATGCTCGCGGTGTATTGCCTCCATGAATTCGTCGCGGTAGGTTTTGGCTAAGATCGAGGCGGCCGCGATATTGGCGAATCGTCCGTCCCCCTTCACGTAAGTATTGTGGGGTATGGCGGCGTATGGCTTGAAGCGGTTGCCGTCTACGCTTATATGCTCCGGCCGCACCTTCAGGGCATCGATCGCCCGGTGCATAGCCAGAATGGATGCGTTGAGGATGTTGATGCGGTCAATCTCCGCCGGATCCACCTGAGCCACAGCCCATGCCAACGCCTGCTCCTGTATCAGGGAGCGAAGCTCATTACGGCGGCGCGCAGTGAGCTTTTTTGAATCATTGACAAGCGGATTGCTGAAATCGGGCGGAAGGATCACCGCTGCTGCGAATACCGGTCCGGCAAGACATCCGCGACCCGCTTCGTCGCATCCGGCATCAAGTTTGTCGGGGATGGCCGATACCGGGAGCGGCTCAGTCGACGTAGCCATATCCGAAGCCCTGACGGTTGACGATATGGCGCCCCAGATCGCCCAGCTTTTTGCGCAGGCGCGATATATTGGTGTCTACCGCGCGATCCGATACCTCCGAGTCATTTTCCCAGGCTTCATGGCGGATAGCCACGCGTTCGAAGAAGTTGTTGCGGTTGCGGAGGAAGAAAGCGAGTATGAGGTATTCCGTGCGGGTGAGCATCACGCGGCGGCCGTCGATCGCGACGGTGCCTGCGCCGATGTCGAGCACAAGCGAACCTGAGCGCACTACCTTGTCGGACTTGCGTGAACTCATCATCTTCTTGCGTCGTATCACCGAGCGGATGCGTGCTATAAGCTCGCGGCCGGAGTAAGGCTTGCTCAGGTAGTCGGCGGCGCCCGAATCAAGTGCATCTACGATACTATCCTCGTTGGTCTTCGACGAGAGGATGATCACAGGCACATTATACGTATCGGGATTGCGCTTCAGGGCGCGCGTAAACTGGATGCCGTCGAAATCCGTACCCATAAGGTCCACCACCACCAGCGCGTACTCGCTCAGATCCATTTCCAGCGCGCGTATGCCATTGGGCATCAACGCTACACTGAAACCTTCCGACTCCAGTCGGAATTGCAGCAGTTCGCTCGACATAGTGTCTTTGTCTACGATCAGTATCGAAGGTCCTATTGCGGTATTGTCGGGTAAAGAAGCCATTTTTTGTGAAGCAAAAACAGGTCGGTAAATAGATTACTTGTGCATTCACAAAATTACAATATTGTAATAATCATGTCAATATTGTCTACAACTTGTGGCGGAATCGTAACCGAAATTTAACACATCGGCTTGCGCCCGGATATTTCCCGGAGCTGCCCGTAGCTATCAGCGCGACATTGCCGACGCATGGCGTATCTGGTCGCGCACGGCATCGACCACATTGATGATGTAGTCGCCCGTCTTTTCCAGATCGGAGATGATATCCATGTAATAGATGCCCGCCTGATACTCGTAGTGCTGCGCGTTGATATTCTCGATATTGGCGTTGCGCTGGGAGTTGCGGCGGTTGTTGATCTCGCGCTCGGCATTGTAGCTGGCCATGATTTCGGCCTCCGACGGACTCTCAAGGTGCTTGAGTATGAGCAGCATATTGTCCATAGCCAGCTTCACGTCGTCAAACATCAGGTCGATGTTGTCGTAGATCTCCTCGTTAAACTTCACACCGCTCTGCTGCTTGCGCTGTAGGATCTTGCCTACACCCAGACAGCAGTCGGCGATCGACTCCACTTCAGATATGATGCGGAGCATAGCCGTGAGTTTGCGCTTGCTGGCATTGGAGAGGCGTCCTTCCGAACTGCGCTTCAGATAGTCGGCGATCTCGATCTCCATGCGGTCCGAAATATCTTCGTATTTCTCCAGACGCGAATAGAGTTTGGTGAACTCGTCCGAGCCGTCCTTGGAGTGCACAAGTTCCTTGGCCATGTCGAGCATACGGCTCACACGCTCGGCATATACAGCTATCTCCTTTTCGGCCTGAGTGATGGACAGCTCGGCAGTGGAGAGTATACCACCGGTGATATAATTGAGCTGGAATTCGTCGTCCTCCTTCTTCTTCGAAGGGATGATCCACTCCACTACCTTCACGTAGACGTTGGTAAACCATATCATTATGCCCAGATTGACGAGCTTGTAGGAGGTGTAGAACACACACAGTCCGATCGACGAATAGAACTGAAGCTGCGCTATCGCAGGCTTCACCGCCGATATGCGCAGGTCAAGATCCTCGGTGCCTGTCGGCTTCGAGTCGAAGAGATGATTGTATACCTCCGGATCAGTCTGCTGAAGATTCGTGATGAAGTCGTAGAGGCCGTTGGGATTGCCGGTGCCGATACGCTCGGTGATCCATAGTATCAGGTCCGTAAACTGATAGAACAGTGCCAGACACCATACCGAACCTATTATATTAAACAGCAGATGCCCCATAGCCGTGCGCTTCGCCGCGGCATTTCCGCTCATTGAAGCGAGGATAGGGGTGATGGTAGTACCTACGGCGGAGCCGAGCACTATCGCACACGCCAGGTTGAAGTCCACCCAGCCGCGGCTGAACATGATAAGCGTGATGGCGAATGTGGCTGCCGACGACTGAATGATCATCGTCACCACGCAGCCTACTATGAAGAAGATCAGCACCGACTTGAAGCCCAGTGCAGCATACTTCTGCAGGAAGGCAAACATCTCCGGGTTGCTCTGAAGGTCAGGCACATAATTGGATATCATATCCAGGCCAAGGAAGAGAAGCGAGAAGCCGATCAGGAATTCGCCCAGCGACTTCGTACGGCTTTTGTTGGAATACAGCATTATCACCGCAATGGCGATCAGCGGAATGGCGTAGAGCGAGATCTCCACCTTGAAGCCGAACAGCGTAAGTACCCACGCCGTAAACGTAGTACCCACGTTGGCACCCATGATCACCGCCATCGACTGGGCCAGAGTCATCAGACCCGCGTTGACGAAGCTCACCACCATCACCGTCGAGGCCGACGAACTTTGGATTAGTGCCGTGATGGAGAAACCGGTCAGAGTGCCCGAGAAGCGGTTGCGCGTCATAGCTCCGAGGATATTGCGCAGACGGTCGCCCGCTGCTTTCTGCAATCCCTCACTCATCACTTTCATACCGTAGAGAAACAGACCTACGGCGCCTAACAAACAAAAGAAGTCTAATATACTGTATTCCATACCTTGTGGAGGTGTATTTCGGTTTCGATGCGCCGCGCGATCATTCACATTCGGCACTATTCGTTGCAAAGTTAGAAAATCAAAGCCAAATTTCCCACAATTATTTTAACATAAATTTTACTTTTCTGCAATCGGTTTATAATCAGTATGAATTTCCAACTGTAACAACTCTGTAAAACATTTAACATTCATTAACCTCAAAATCCGTTAAGCCGCAATATTCTCCGTAACTTTGCGTCGTAAAACATTGATAATTCACCCCCCCCTCCTACCGGGCTCTTGTGCACATCTCCGAGCCCAGG
>CAMWUX010000049.1 GCA_947177605.1 uncultured Porphyromonadaceae bacterium | reverse complement strand
GACTTACGTAGAGTCTGTATGCCGATGAAGCCGCCGGCAGCGGAGGCACCGTCGATGGTGATCTGCTTCGGAGTTGCTTCGAGGGTGTATGCTTCGGGATTGGCGCTCTTGAGCGAAGCCGTGAGCACGATGGCATTGGATTTGGGCGCCTTGTCGGTCACCTTCAGATCGAAGCCGGTAAGTTCCTTGATATATCCGGCAAGCAGCTCGGCATTGCGCCGCAGGGAAGCATCGGCAGCGGGATATACGATTTTGGTGGACGAACTGAGCTGAAAGGCTTTGGCATCCTCGGCGACGGAGATGGATTTGGGGAGCGGCACTACTTCATACTGAGCCGTTCGCACTCCGCAAACACCTGAAACAAACACACATAGCATAGCAAATGCTGTGGCAGCGATTTTTTTCATTCGGACTTATTGAGGTTAATAGGTTGATGTAATTTCGATTGGTAGTTAGCAAAATTACAAAAATCAATCGGATATTTCAATAAAATTTGCATTGTTAAAAGTTAAATGTTAATTTAGCCTGCCGCTACGGTAGCGGACAAATCTTTTTGACCGCGCCGATTGTTATTAGTACGTAAAACATTTAAAAACTATATCGACATGAAACCCCTCAACATCGTATTGGCAGTAGCCGGCGGCGCTCTCGTAGGCGCAGCAGTAGGTCTCCTCTTCGCCCCCGACAAAGGCGAGAACACACGTAAAGAAATCGCTAAATTCCTTCGTTCGAAAGGCATTATCCTGAAAAAAAAGCAGCTCGACGAGCTTGCCGAGGAACTCGAAGAAGAGATAGCCGAATCTTAAAAGGAACACTCATAAACACATACCCCCAATGAGCAAAACGACATTTTTATACGCATTTTTAGGCGGTGCTCTGATCGGCGCTACGGCCGCCGTACTGTTTGCCCCGCAGAAGGGCTCTGACCTCCGCCGCAAGATTAAGGAAACCCTCCAGAAGAAAGGCATACTCTGCTCCGAGAGCGAAATCGACGCACTCGTGGCTCAGCTCACTGCCGACATCGACGACTAAGTAAATGGGCGAGAAAAGCGAATCACTCTCTACGCTGTGGCTTAAGCTGAAGCAACTCGCTCAGCTCAAGTACGATTACGCCCGGCTCACCTTTGCCGAGAAGCTCACCATGATTCTGGCTATGCTCGCACTCGGATTGGTGTGCCTCTTCGGCGTGATGATAATGCTCTTCTTCCTGTCGGTAGCATTGGCCGAGTTGATAGCCTCGTCGATAGGTATGGCTTGGGCCTGCACTATCATCGCCGGTATCTACCTGATAGCATTGGTAGTTGTGGTGTGTCTGCGTAAGCCTCTGTTCATTGATCCGATATCACGGTTTATCACCAAGCTTTTACTTTAATACGCTATGCGACAGATTAACGACAAGGAATCCGATGGCTTCGTAGAGAAGAAAGGCTACGGAATCGATGAGTTGCGCTACCGGCGTGCCTACGCCATGGCGCGCTACGAAATGGCCAAGATGGGGCTGCAGGAGCAGATCAATGCCGTGCGCTCGGGCATCGGCGACAAATTCGCCGTCAAAGGCATAGCAGGCCGCCTGATGGGCAGCCTCAACTACCTTGACTGGGCCATTCTGGCATTCCGGGTGGTATCGAAGATTAAGAAGTGGCGCCGGCGCAAGAGCTGATCCACGCCCGCATACATATTTATATCCAACACACTCTCCGGGAGCATTCTCCCTGAGAGTGCTTTCACATTTCAACTCAATAAGCAATGACCGACTATATGGAAGTGAAGGTGACGCTGAGTCCCTTCAGCGAACCTGTGGCCGACGTTCTGGCAGCCGTGCTTGCCGACGCCGGTTTTGAAAGTTTTGTAACCGATGAACCATACCTTACGGCCTACATCCGTGCCGACCGATACAGCGACGATATGGCCGCCCTCGTCGACGAACTGCCATTCGAGGGCGTGAGCGCCACGTGGGAAGCAACCTTCGTCGAGGGTCGCGACTGGAACAGCGAGTGGGAAAAACACTACTTCCAGCCCATCGTGGTGGGCGAGCAATGCGTGATCCACAGTTCATTCCACACCGACATACCCCGTTGCCGCTATGATATAGTCATCGATCCCAAGATGGCGTTCGGCACAGGTCATCACTTCACCACGCGCCTGATACTGCAGCGACTGCTCAAGGCCGATCTCGAAGGCAAGAGCATGATCGACGTAGGTACCGGCACTGCCATTCTGGCCATATTGGCGGCAATGCGCGGGGCTGCGCCCGTCACAGGAATCGAAATCGACGAAGGCGCGTACCTCAACGCCATCGAGAATGTAAGCCTCAACCATGTAGCCTCGGCAGTTAGCCTGATACTCGGCGACGCATCGGCTCTGGCACAGATTCAGTACGAGGCCGACCTGCTCACGGCCAACATCAACCGCAACGTGATCACCGCCGACCTCCCCGCTTATGCAAAATCGGTAAAATCAGGCGGTACCGTGCTCCTCAGCGGCTTCTACCGCGCCGACGTGGCCATCGTGCGCGAGGCCGCCGAAGCCTGCGGCCTTACTTACATAAGCACCACCGACGACAACGACTGGGCCTGCGTCGAATTAGTGAAGCCGTAAGTTTGCGTTTTCAGCGGAAATGCGTATCTTTGCGTATTATGATTAAACGCAACATTATCACGGCTATTCTTGCCCTGCTCACGCTCTGCGGCTCCGCCCGGGCGTCGGAATCAAAAGAAATCACCGGCTGGCGTCACTTCGTATGGGGCGCCGAAGTAGGAGGCGCCATCGACCTGACCAGCAACGACATGAGCTCGGCCAATCTGAGCGCTTACGTAGGCTACCGCAACTCCTGGCTCGACATCATCGGCATCGGTGCCGAAGTAGATATGATGGTATCCAACGGCGTACGTGCCTTCCCCGTATATGCGATCATGCGCACATCCTTCTCGTCGAAGCCGCAGCTGCTCTTCTTCGATCTCCGCGCAGGCGTGGCCTTCAACAACATCAACAATGCAGCCGAGCAAAACCGCCTCTATCTCTCCCCATCGCTCGGCGTGAATCTGGCCAAAGGCAAGGATTTCCAGTCGTATGTATCGGTAGGCTACGTCTACAACGGACTAAAGTCGCTCACCGTCGACGACGAATTTCATCATCTCAACGGCCTGCACATGGGCTGCCTCCGACTCGGTATCTCATTCTAAAAAAACTCGCAGGCTGTATGAACCCCGTGAAAGTACGAATCATCAATCGGTCCGACAATCCTATGCCGGCCTATGCCACTGAAAGCGCCGCCGGAATGGACGTGCGCGCATATCTTCAGAAACCCGTAGAGCTCGCCCCTCTGCAGCGCGCCCTCATCCCCACCGGCCTGTATATGGAGCTCCCGCACGGCTACGAATGCCAGATGCGCCCCCGCAGCGGGCTCGCCCTGCGCCACGGCATCACTCTGCTCAACACGCCCGGAACCATCGACGCCGACTATCGCGGCGAGATAGGCGTGATTCTTATCAACCTCTCCGCAGAGACATTCACAATCAATCCCGGCGAACGAATCTGCCAGATGGTGATAGCCCCGTGTTGCCACGCCGAGATCGAGCAGGCCGATACGCTCACCGACACCGACCGTGGCGCCGGAGGATTCGGTCACACCGGCATGAAATAATCTCAGCATGATACCACACATGAAGCAACACTCCCCACTCCGCAGATTATCCTTCGTGATGGCAATGGTGGCCGTAGGGCTGATGGCTCTGTCCCAGCTGTCGGCCGGCGCCAAAGGGCCATCCGCCGATCAACGAGAGCGCAACGCCGCCAAAGCGCGCGACCTCTATGTGGAGGCGATGCAATATATGGCCATGGACGACCCCGACGCCTGCGCCACACTGATACGCCGTGCCTACGCCCTCAACCCCGACGACAACGATATCAAATACGAACACGGCCTGATGCTGGCAGTCACCTCCGCCTATATGGGCGGATCGAAAGCCCGCGAAGGCGTGGAGCTGATGCAGCAGGCGATCTTGGCCGAACCGGCTAACACCGACCGAGGCCTACGCTTTATGAATGTAGTATCAAAACTGCCCGGCGTGGAGTTTTCAGCCGACGACCTTCTGGCCATACTCTCGCGCCTGTACTCCGCAGCCGACGACCGCTCCCTCATAGCCAGCACCTATGCGGCAATGCTCCGCAGCTCCAATAATATCGACTCCGTACGCAAGAGCATCGCGATACTCGACTCTCTCGAATATGTCGAAGGTATTTCGCAGGAAGTATCCACCGCCAAGGCTCAGGCCTACGCCAATATCGGCGACACAGTAGCCTCTCTTGCCGAGGTGCGCAAACTCTATGCGGCTCACCCCGACAACCCCGACTATCTGATGATCCTCGGCGTGACGAACGACCTCTTCGGCTACACAGATTCGGCCTTTGCCCGCTTTGACCAAGGTATCGAGCGCTTCCCCGACCTGCCCGACTTCCACATGCGCAAGGCAGTGTCATGTGCAGAGAAGAATGATACCGCGGGTGTGATCACCGTGCTCACCAATGCCATGGCCGTGCCGGAACTTGAGTTCGGAATCAAGCAGCAGATGCTCCAATATTTCGCACAAGCCCTCTTCACCGGCCACTACGGCATGCTGCTCGATCCGATGAAATCCCTCGTAGCCGCATATCCCGACGAATACGATGCTCTGCTCGACTATGCAATTATAGCCGCCGAAGCGGGCGACACCGCCACCGCGCTCACTCAGTATAAGGTAGCGCGCCAGCTCGATCCGGCCAATATGCGTGGCTACTCCATGGCCGCCCATCTATACGATGAGTCAGGCGATTTCGACAAAGCGATCGCCATGGTGCGTAAGGGTATCGTAAAGTCCGACAGCCCCGATCCCCTCCGCCAGTATTTGATTTACCTCCATGTAATTCACGACCGCTATGCGGAGGCACTCCCCTATGTCACGGAATTCATCAATGATCTCTCCCGCGGCTTCGACATCGATGCCGCTTTGGCCGAAAGAGTCATTATCGAAGCTGACACTATGGACGTAGTGATCGATCCCGAGCTCCTCGGCGGCGACGACGAGGATGAGTTCGCGGTGGCTGTTGACTCGATCGAAGGCATTGACAATCCGGTCGACACCCTTCAGTTGCTCGGCGAACTGTATCTCCAGCGCGCCGACATATACATGAAGCTCGACAAGATGAAGAAGGCCATACCCGACTACGAGATTGCGCTCCGGGTGATGCCCGACAACTGGCTACCCTACAATAACTACGCTTATATGCTCGCCGACCGCAACACTCAGCTCGACCGCGCCCTCGAACTGGCCGAGAAGTCAATGAAGCTCGTCAACGACGCTTCCGACGGCGAACAGCACTTCACCTCCATCGGCGACACCTACGCATGGGTGCTATATCGCCGTGGTGAGCTGCTCAAAGCCAAAGAACTCATCGATCAGGTGCTCGACCTTGATCCGGAGCTGTCGGCCGAAGTCCTCGACCACGCCGGCGACATATACAGCGCACTCGGCCTTAAGGATGAAGCTGTCGGCTTCTGGACAGAAGCTCTCACCAAAGACCCCGATGATCCCGAGGCAATAACCGCCAAGATTAAACGCAACGCACCCGCCACTCCAAATGAATAGACACATCCGACATATACTCACCACGGCAATCGTAGCGCTGACAGCAGCCACTATGACCTCGTGCGGCTCATCGCGCAAGGTAGCTGCTGCCTCATCTACGGTCGACTATACCGGAGCCTCAGCGTCGGCGGCATCCGACCTGAAAACCGTAATATCCGACGTCGCCTCTTCCTATGGCGAGTGGGAGCGGCTCCGGCTGCCCGTAAAGGTAGAATTGACGTCGCCCAAGTCCATTAGTGTCAGCGGCACAGCCACGATGATACGCGACCGCGCCATCCACATCTCTCTGCGATTCTTCGGCTTCGAGGTCGGTTGGATGTACCTCACGCCCGACTCTATCACCATAGCCGACAAGCACAATAAGCGATATATGTCGGAAGCCATCCGCCCCTTCCTTGCCGATGCGCCCGTAACTATAGCCAACGTACAGGATCTCCTGCTCGGACGTATGTTTGAGATCGGCTCGGCCACCGCCCTCACCCCGGCACAAACAGCGAAAGGCACCGCCGAACTCGACCTGGAGTGTTACTTCATACCGAGCAACGAAGCTTCCGACAACTTCAGTTGCGGATTCGCACTCATCCCTTCAGCCTCCGAGATAAGCCCGCTGCTACTGCTGGCCACGGTGATAGGCGGTAAAGGCGAACCCGTACAGGTGAAATATGAAGAGCCCGCCTTGACTCAAGCCGGCCCGATGTCGACAGCAGCCACTCTATCCTACACCACAGGAAAGACACCCATCGATGCCACACTCTCCTGGAATTTCGACAAATCGCGATGGGGCTCTGATGTAGAACTACCGTCGGTATCCGTCCGCGGCTACTCCCGCGTCACTCTCGATATGATAATGTCTATGATCAGCAAGCTATGAGACTAAAACTCTGGGCAGGTATATTACTCCTCGTCGCGGCTATGGCCGCCGACGCTGCACCTAAAAAGAAGCAGCAACGCACCGTCAACACTGCCAACAAGGAGAAAACCGCCACCCAGCAGAAGATCAAGGAGACCGAACAGAAGATCAAGACCAACGCCTCCCAGACAGAAAAATCGCTCGCCGAGCTTCAACTCCTCAGCGGCGAAATCGATGCCAAGGAGCGCCAGATAGCCTCGGCGCAGGCGCAGGTAGATTCGCTTAACGAAATGATAGCCACAGCCACCGACTCTATCGCCCGCCTCAACGATGGTCTCAAGGAGATGGAGCGAACCTACATCCACGCATTGCGCCGCCTGCAGGGCTCGCAATACGCCACCAACATCCTCGCTTACATATTCTCCTCCGACACATTCCATACCGCCTACAGCCGCCTCCGCTATCTCCGTGAGTTTGCCGACTGGCGCAAACGCCGTGTAGCCGAAATCCAACGCGTACGCGCCGAGATCGAGACGCAACGCAACCAACTTGCCGGCCTGCAATCGGAGCGCACCGCCGTACTCGCCTCGCTCAATTCCGATCAGGCAGTACTCGTCACCAAGCGCAATGAGACCGACCGCCTCGTCACCCGGCTCAAGAGCGACGGCCGCAACCTTCAGGCTGCCCTTGCCAAAGAGAAGCAACGTTTGGCATCGATCGACAACGAGATCACCCGCATGATGCAGCAGGAGGAACAGGAGCGTAAAAAGCGTCAGGAAGCCGATCGCAAGAAGAAACAGCAGCAGCAACAGCAGCCCAAAAAGAACGGACAGCAGCAGTCGACACCGCCCAAGAATAACTCCGGCAGTGGCTCCGCCACACCCCCATCAACTCCTCCAAAGCCATCGGTCAGCGTCGACAACTCCGATCCCGATGCAGCTATGACAGCCAAATTCAACAATGCCAAGGGCTCGATGACCTTCCCCGTGCCATCGCCCTACCGCATCGTATCGCAATACGGCGCTTCGGCAGGCCGACCCTTCAATACCGGTATCGAGATCGTATGCGATGGCGCTCCCACAGCGCGCTCCATCTACGAAGGCACAGTGTCGCGAATCTTCGAGAACACCAATGGCAACTACACCGTGATGGTGCGCCACGGAGCATATATTTCCGTCTACTACAATATTCAGTCACTGTCAGTTAAATCAGGCGCTAAAGTATCAGCCGGACAAGCCCTCGGCACCGTAGCCATGGACTCGCGTCTCGGCAAGCCTATGCTCCACTTCGAGATCCGCAAAGGTAGTCAGACAGTCAATCCTACCCCATGGCTACGCTGACCACCACCCTGCGCAAGCGCATCACAGGCCGGATACTCCGGTCGCTCGCCGTATTCGGCTCGGTAGAGATGCTTACGATGTGCTGCAATGTAGTCCGAACCAAGCTCATAGCCCTATGGGTAGGCACGGCAGGCGTCGGTCTGATGGGACTATTCTCCACGGCTCTCGAAATGATATCGCAGCTCACCCAACTATCGCTGCGCACAGTCACTGTACGCGATATCGCCGCGGCCGACAGCCGGCGACGCGCAGCCATAAGCAAATCGGTAGCCCTATAC
>CAMWUX010000048.1 GCA_947177605.1 uncultured Porphyromonadaceae bacterium | reverse complement strand
GCGCTACCCCCATGCCCGCCATCTGCCGATAGGCTTTGTAGGCTCGCTTGCCGAAGTGTTCCGGGCCGAACTCGAAGCCGCCGCCACAGACCGCGGATTGCGAATTGATAAAATAATTACCCGCCCATTGCAAGGCTTAATCGAATATCATACTACCCACTGATATGGCATCCAACAATAGCGACACACCCCACCGCGAATTGATAATGATCAATGTGACCGGTATCGACCGTCCGGGCGTGACGGCCGCCCTCTCCGATGTGCTGGCCACCCACGAGGCGCAGATCCTGGATATCGGCCAGGCCGATATCCATCATAATCTGTCGCTCGGCATCCTCTTTGAGACCGACAGCTCACGCTCCGGCGATATCATGAAGGATCTGCTGTTCAAGGGCTATGAACTCAATGTGGAAGTGAAGTTCTCCCCGATCGAGGAGAGCGACTACAATGAGTGGGTGAGCAAGCAGGGCAAAGACAGATGGATCATCACCCTTCTCGGGCGGCATCTCTCTGCCCGTCATATAGCTCAGGTCAGTGCCGAGATAGCCCGCCAGAATATGAACATTGATGCGATTAAGCGCCTCACCGGACGTATGCCTCTCGAAGAGGAGGAGCGCCGGAAGAAGCTCGGTAAGTCATGTGTGGAGTTTTCGGTGCGCGGATGTCCCGACGACAGCCGGGCGATGCACGGCGCTCTGATGAAGATCGCTTCCGACGGCGATGTGGATATCTCGCTGCAGGAGGATAATATCTTCCGCCGCTGCCGCCGTCTGGTGTGCTTCGATATGGACTCGACCCTTATCGGCACGGAAGTGATCGACGAACTGGCCGAGCGCGCTGGAGTAGGAGAGGAAGTACGAGCCATCACCGAGCAAGCCATGAGAGGAGAGATCGACTTTACGGAGAGTTTCACTCGCCGGGTGGCTCTGCTCAAGGGACTTGATGAAAGCGTGATGCGCGAGATCGCCGAGTCGCTGCCCATTACCGAAGGTCTCGACAGGCTGATGATGGTGCTGAAGCGCACAGGCTACAAGACGGCGATTCTCTCCGGCGGATTCACTTATTTCGGCACTTATCTCAAGCAGCGCTTCGGATTCGACTATGTGTATGCCAACGAACTTGAAGTCGATGCCGACGGCCGGCTTACGGGCCGATACGTCGGTGATATCGTCGACGGCAAGCGCAAGGCCGAATTGCTCCGCCTGATAGCACAGGTGGAGAATCTGAATATCCAGCAGACCATAGCCGTGGGCGATGGAGCCAACGATCTGCCCATGCTCGCCACCGCCGGCCTCGGCATAGCATTCCACGCCAAGCCGAAAGTGAAGGCTACGGCCGACCAGTCGATTTCGACCATCGGCCTCGACGGCATCCTCTATTTCTTAGGTTTCAAGGACTCCTTCATCTCCTGACGCAGATAGCGTCCGGTGTATGATGCCTCGCAGGCCGCCACCTCCTCGGGGGTGCCGGTCACTACCACCTGTCCGCCCTCTTCTCCACCTTCGGGACCGATGTCGATGATATGGTCGGCGCACTTGATCACGTCGATATTATGCTCGATCACGATTACGGTATGGCCGGCGTCGATCAGACGGTTGAAAGAGTTCATCAGAGTGTTGATGTCGTGGAGGTGCAGACCCGTGGTTGGTTCGTCGAAGATGAACACTGTGGGTTTCGACTTGTCTACCGACAGGTAATATGCCAATTTCACGCGCTGATTCTCACCACCCGACAGGGTAGAAGAACTCTGCCCGAGTTTGATGTAGCCGAGGCCTACCTGCTGGAGCGGCAACAGACGGCGCACGATTTTCTTTTCAGTCGTGCCGGTACCTTCCGAGAAGAATTCGATAGCTCGGTCCACTGTCATGTCAAGTATATCGGAGATGTTCTTGTCGCGGTAGCGGATATCGAGGATGTCGGGCTGGAAGCGCTTGCCGTGACACTGGTCGCACTCGATAGTGATATCAGCCATAAACTGCATCTCGATAGTGATGGTACCTTCACCCTTGCACTGCTCGCAGCGTCCGCCCTCGGTATTGAAGGAGAAGTAGCCGGGACCGAAGCCCATCTGCTTCGCGCCCTGCTGCTCGGCCATCAGTTGGCGGATTTCGTCGAAGGCCTTCAGGTAAGTGGCCGGATTGCTTCGCGAGGATTTGCCGATAGGATTCTGGTCGACAAACTCGACGGCGCCTATCGATTTGAGATCTCCCGAGAGCGAGCGATGGGCGCCTGGAGCATCCACAGCGTCGCCTAAGTGGCGTGCAAGCGCGCGGTAGAGCACATCACGCACGAGTGTCGACTTGCCCGAGCCACTCACACCCGTTACTACCGTCATCACTCCGAGTGGAAATTTCACGTCGATATTCTTTAGATTGTGTTCGGTCACCGATTTCAGCTCTATGAAGTTGCGCCAGCGGCGGCGATGGTCGGGCACTGCAATGGCTCGGCGGCCGCTGAGGTAATCGAGTGTATAACTCGAATGCTCGGCGTCATCAGTTGGCATGGGCGGACCCGAATAGACTATCTGACCGCCGTGGCTGCCTGCATCCGGGCCTACGTCGATAAGATTGTCGGCAGCCCGGATTATATCCTTGTCGTGCTCCACAACCACTACGGTATTGCCTTGCTGCTGCAGCTTGCGGAGCACACCGATCAGACGCTCGGTGTCGCGGCTATGGAGGCCGATGCTCGGCTCGTCGAGGATGTAAAGCGAACCCATCAGCGAGCTACCGAGCGAAGTGGCGAGATTGATACGCTGGCTTTCGCCGCCCGAAAGCGTTGACGACAGGCGGTCGAGCGTGAGGTAACCCAGACCTACGTCGATAAGAAATTCAAGTCGTTGTGTGATCTCCTTGAGCAGACGCTCGGATATGGCCTGCTTTGCCGGATCGGCAGAGAAGTCGATGGCGCGGATGCGCTCGTAGAGTCGGTTGACAGGCATAGCCACCATATCCGATATGGTCATACCGTCGATCTTCACATATTGGGCATCGGGGCGCAGACGTGTGCCGCGACATTCGGGGCAAGTCGTCTTGCCGCGGTATCTCGCCAGCATCACGCGATACTGGATTTTGTATAGATTCTCCTCCACCATCTTGAAGAAGCCGTTGATACCGGTGAAAGAGCCGTATCCCTCCCAGAGTATGCGCTTCTGCTCCGGAGTGAGCTCGCCGTATGGGCGGTGGATAGGAAAGTCGATTTTGGATGCGATGGCAATAAACGCACGCTTCCACTCGCTCATTTTCTCTCCGCGCCAGCACACTACAGCGTCGTCGAACACCGACAGCGACGGATCGGGCACCACCAGACGCTCGTCGATACCCATCGTCTTGCCGAAGCCCTCGCATACGGGGCAGGCGCCGTATGGATTGTTGAAATTAAACATCTGTTCGGTAGGCTCGCGGAAAGTGATTCCGTCGGCTTCGAACAGTATCGAAAAATCGTGGGTGGCGACGGAGCCGTCAGACAGCCAAACCATCAGCACCGCTTTGCCACGGCCTTCAAAGAAAGCCGTCTCGGCATCCTCGGCCAGTCGGCTCTGCTCATCGGGCGCGGTATCTACGCTCATACGGTCGATAAGCAGCAGATAGGATTCCGGATTCTCTTCGGCCAGATCAGTGCTCTGTATCAGAGTGGCTATATTGACAAACTCGCCATCCTTCACAAGGCGCGTGTAGCCCCCCTTGAGGTATATGTCGAGCTGGGTATGGAAACTGCGGCCTTCCGGCAATGAGATAGGTGCAGCCACAGCGATACGCGTGCCTTCAGGGAATGACAGCGCTTTCTCCACCATATCGGCCGGTGTATGGCGTGTGACTTCAGCGCCGCTCACAGGTGAGTAGGTAGTACCCACGCGCGCCATCAGCAGACGCAGATAGTCATATATTTCGGTAGAAGTGCCTACGGTACTTCGCGGATTGCGGGTATTGACCTTCTGCTCTATCGCTATGGCAGGCGGCAAGCCGAGTATCTTGTCGGCTTGCGGTTTGGCCATACGGCCCATAAACTGGCGGGCATAGGCGCTGAGACTCTCCACATAGCGTCGCTGCCCCTCCGCATAGAGAGTATCGAAAGCGAGCGACGACTTGCCGGAGCCCGACAGACCGGTTACCACAGTAAGCAGTCCGCGCGGTATGTCTACATCGACATTCTTGAGGTTGTTGACCCTCACGCCGCGCATCATTATATATTTGTCGATCGAATTCATATATCTTGGTATCTTGGCAAAGTTACTCAATTTTTAGTATACTTAATAATAACGGAAAACTCTGATTTAAGTATCTGCCTGCGATGCCATTTTTGCCATATCAACATTATTTAATGTTAAGGATGGGCGGTGACTTGTGCAGCATGCCCCCCTTCAGCTAAGATATCCTTTTAAGCCGAATCTCTGATCGCTATACGGGATCAAATTCAGTTGCCTGTGGTAAAAGTGCATGAACACCTCAGTTGTAATAATTTTAATATTCTTTAACCATAAGGGTGTTGGCGGATACCGTTTTGGCACGTATCTTTGCCACCGATTCATCGCATTCCACGGTCGCTTTAGATTAGCTGGAATGCTTTGTCGCATACTTTGAATAGAATCGAGTAGTAAATAGTATTGACCCTACATTAAAAAAACTGACAGATACAGAATATGAAGTCTGAGATGAAAAAATCCGCGCTTATTCCGTTGGCATGCAAGTCTTGGTACGTGCAGGCTCCGGCTGTCTCTGCAGGCTTAAATACCTCCGAGTCCAATCCACTGTCTTTCAGTGAATTGTATAATATGGGGGGGGGTAATTGTAGGCTACTATGACAAACTAATCTCCTCATTAAAATTTCATACTATTTGGAAATCGCGCTCTACGGCTGAAATGTCGCAGGGCGTGATCATGTCCCTGCCGAAAGTGACGCATGAGTCGCTTCCGGCTGAAATGGTATGCGTCGCGCTGTAGATAATCTAATGCAATACAATCAATTAATTATTCACTTAACACAATCAAATCACAAACTATGAGAAAATTCTTACTTTTCTTGTGCGCATGTTTGCTCTTCCCGGTTCTTGTTTCTGCACAGAACAAGAATCTCGCAAGCTTCGGTGGCAGTGGCTACACCGGAAAGTCGCCCTACGCATATCGATTGCTTGTGCCGTACGATGCACTCGGTAAAGGATCGTTGAGCGCTAATCCTATGACAGCCGCCGACAGCTACACTGTAGCTGCGTGGATGAGGCTGTACACCCTCAGTGTCACTTCGGCCCAACTGAAAGAGAAGGGTGCTACCCTTATGAGTTTCGGTACTGATAAGAATTGCGACTACGGAGGCAACTGGAATCTTACTGTGACAACTCCGGGCAGCAAGAAGCCGTTCAATGTGGCTATCCGCGGTACGGAAGGCGAATCCGGCAGCGCTGCCGAGGTAGGCTTCGCAGGCAGCGAATGCAAAGATATTCCTTACAATGAGTGGATTTATCTTGCTGTGGTAGTAGACAATACCAACCTCAAGGCTAATGTATACATAAATGGTGAGGTTGCGGCTGAAGCCAATCTCTCCGCTCCGATGATTTACAGTGGTGATGACGCTGTATTTTCGGTAGGTGGTATAGGCATCAGCACGTTGTACCTCGACGAACTGGATTTCTTCAATACCGCTCTTACCGCTCAGGAGGTGATGACCGCACAGTTCAATCCTTATGCAATCGAATCCCTGCAGTCGATGTATGGTTTCGATGAGAAGACAGGCGATAATGAGTTCTCCAATATTCTCTACAATGGCAACAGTGCTACAGCTAAATTCGTACAGAGCAAGGGCTCCGTGGCAATGACTGCCGGAGAGGGTATTAAGAATGTGACCAACGAGGCTTATAAATATTGTACTCCCGGCACATGTAACCGCGTGATCGCTCTTCCGGTCGATGTAGATCCTGAAATCCAGAATGGTACTCTCGCTATTAAGGTAGGCGACAACGAACCCGTCGCTTCAACCAATGTTACTCCCGGTACTGCCGTAACTCTTGTCGGTACTCCCGCCGATGGCTATAAACTGGTCGACTACTATGCAATTGTCGGCGGTGGAAAGCAGGTCGTAGAAGGCAATACTTTCAATGTACAGAAGCCTACTACTTTCTCGGCTGAATTTACAAATCAGTTCTATCCTCTCACTATCGAGAACTCTGCCAATATTCCCTATACTCTCACTCTTCGCGGTGAAGAAGTTACCGATCTCGACAACCTCATACCGGGTACCAACTACTACTTTACTCTCAATGTTCCCGACGAATATCTGCTCCAGAACGTAACTCTCAACGAAAAGGTAGTACACCCCGACTACACCGGTGTGTACACAATCAAGATCACCGAGGCTTCCACTCTCGTAGTGAATGCCGCTATGCGTAAGCAGTACACCGTCACCTTCCCCACCTATGAGCATGGTGTCGTAAAGGTACTCTCCAATGGTGTCGAAGTTGCTTCCGGCGCTACCGTGCTTGAAGGCACAGTGCTTACCATCAAGGTAGACGCAGCCGAAGGCTACGCAGCATCGTCGATTCTGCTCAATGGAGCAAAGATTCTCAACGGCTCCACCTATACCGCTAACCGCGATATCGAGATCTCAGCCGAATTTATCGAGTCGAATGTAGAGCACTGCACTCCTTCTCCGCTTGCAAGCCGCAGCAATGGCTCTACTTCCAAGACTACCGGCCGATACTTCAACAGTGCCGTGATCTCCGATGGTAGCTCTTCTCTTGAGATCTCCACAACCGGCAATTATGCCAACGCCGCATTCGGCAGCACAAGCGGCCGCCCGGTCTATGATGCATCGGCCGTAGTGCCCCAGTTTATCGTTGATCCCGGCAAGACTATTTCCATCACCACTACCGGTGCCGGCCAGTGGATGGATGTCTACGTATACCTCGACTCCGATCTTAATGGTCTTGATTCCTCCGACCTCTTGATCTCCCAAGCTGGTGGCGGTACAAACTTCTGCGGCACTCAGACCATCTCCATTCCCCTCAATGCCAAGACTGGTGTGTACCGCATGCGCTATGTACTTAACTGGATGGAAAAGGGTGAAGATGGTAAGCCTCTCGCCACTCCCAATCCCTGCGAGTATGGTCAGGAAAACAAGGATAACGGTGAGGTAGTGTTTGACGTTGACTTCGTGGTAGTAGCCGATGAGGTCGCAGAAGCACGCACTATCTCCGTGGTTTCCGAAAATGCAACCTATGGCTCGGTAGCAATTGTAGATCCCGCTACCGACGAAGCTTCGATCACCACAAAGACTCACTATGTGACCGTGGAGGCAACTCCCGCCGAAGGTTTCGCCTTCATCAACTGGACTAATGCCGAGGGCAATGTAGTATCATCCGCACCTTCCTACGTTTATGAAGGTACTGCCGATATCGAGCTTACCGCTCACTTCGGTCGCACAGTGACATACAGCATCGAGGGTAATGGCTCGGTAATCGTAACTACTGCCGACGGTGCACACGTGGCCAACGGTGGCGTAGTAGCTGTAGGCTCGCAAGTAGTATTCTCTCTTACCCCTGCTGCCGGTAAGACCGTAGGCACCCTTACCGTCAATGGCGAAGAGCATGTAGGTGATATCGTTGACAATACCTACACTGTGGAAATCAACGAAAATACTGTAGTTGCGATCGGATTTACCGACTTCACCGCTCACGTATCCTGGACCGTACGCGGTAACGGTGAAGTGGAAGCAGGATATGAATGGAACGATGAATTTACCGGTGTTGCCGATAATTTCGCTTCCGGCGACGCTATCTCTTCCAGCAAGTTCTCTGAAGTAGGCGGCCTTACGTTCTTCGCTTATCCCGGTCAGACCGAAAACGGCGACTATGAGTCGATCGAATCCGTAACTCTCCAGATGGGTGAGACCGATATCCGCGATATCACTGAAGAGGTTAACGCCGGTTGCGACGGTGGCGAAAATGAAGATGGCCTGCTTCCCGACGGCGCTCCCTTCCTCTACTATACCGTATCCGAACTTCCATCTGCCGATATGATGATCGTGTTCGTATTCACCGACAAGGGTGCAGCTGCTTCGATCGGCAATATCTTCGGCGACGACAATACCGACGCTCCCACCCTCTACTACAATCTTGACGGTGTACGCGTCAACGGCAATGCCC
>CAMWUX010000047.1 GCA_947177605.1 uncultured Porphyromonadaceae bacterium | reverse complement strand
CTGTAAGCCTCACCAACCCGAAATATCTACTGACCCAGAATGATAGGACTTTTTACACTACTTATGTGTGTCCTTATCGGCAGTGCTGTCTATGAGATCTATTGAATAGATTTAGAAGTAACTAACAATCAAATACAACGATAAACATAATACTTGCAGTTTTTGTTTGCCTTTGGATTAGGACAGTTGTTCCTCGAATATTACCATTAAAAAGGTAGTTTCTAACGCCCCGCTTTTGCCAGCTCGGTGTAGTGTCGGACGAAATCGGTCTTGGACTGGGTATAGGCATCGCGGTCGTGGCGGTAAGTAGCACTTAGCGACAATTTCAGCATCTCGTACCGCTTGGCCACATCCGCGTGCCGCCGAAGGTAATCCCGAAAATATACCTCATCCGTATCGCCATCCGATCGCAGATGGATGTGAAATACCCTCTCGGCATATCCCACCGGTGTGTAGCCCTTGTTGAAACTAATCCGCGTATCAGCCTCCGACATACAGATATATCCTGCCTCCGTCAACTTCCGCTTCACATCCGGAAATTCAATCCGGTCGCTTACCACTACCAGCAGGTCGACAATCGGCTTGGCCATTATCCCTTCGATGGCCGTACTCCCTATATGATGATACGCTGCGCATACCGGATGGATAATACGTCGTAGCATCTCTATCTCTTCAGCCGCCCAATCCTTCCAGTGTGGGTTGTGCTCACTTAAGACGATTGGAAAGAGTTGCCACAACTCCTCCATACTCATATCCGATAGATCTTTCATACAGGCAAAGTTAAGCATTCCGCTGATTATTCGTATATTTGTGCCGCACTAATCACACTATATCAATGTCAAACGCCCTCCCAACTCCGCCACGTCGCCACTCATCTGCCTTCTCATGGCTCGGATTCACGCTCGCCCTTATATTATTTCTGTTGGTTGTCTTTGTCGATTTTCTTGCAATCGGCGCTATGGCCAATGATGCTATAGCCGATCATTCATTGTTCATATTGTATGTACTTATGATTGTGGGTGGCGGCATCTTCTGGCTCCTTGCGCTCATCTTCTCAGTGATCGGCCTGGTTGTGGCCATTAAGAATTTCACCCCGAAATGGATCTCGATCACCGGTATCATACTTTGCTGCGTAAGCCTGCCTGCCGCATTCATCCCGCCATTTATCGGATGTGTGGTACAGTCGGAGCCAATGATAGTGTCAACTCCGCTACCGCAACCAACTACCACCGACAAGACCGACATACGTATCGTAATCAACGAGCGTGGCATGCTTGAGTGCTACGACCTTTTTTCCGATGGAGGCTCGCCTTCGATGACCATTGATTCCGGTTGTGCCGAGCTCGCCGCTCATATCTCCGACTGGATGCAGTCGCGCGGACTCACCAAGGATGCCTCCGTAAGCATTGAAGTAGATCCCGACGCCGGCTACCAATGCGTGGTCGATGTGATCGACGTTATGCAGACCCTTGACATTTCAAGTTATCGTATTTGTGATTGATGCGGCCGGTAGTGGATTTGTTAATACTATATTCGCAGCGATACGACTGCGTAAATTGGTATGCCCTGTGGAGTATCGGCCCGTGAAGCTTTCCGGAATACGGGCGTAGTCATCACTTGCGCTCGCGGGTGAAGCCCGAGTAGATAAAGCGTGCCAGGCCGAAGATGTAGCGGCGGAAGCCGGGACGATAGTCGAGCAGGCGGTCAAACCATCCTAAATGTTTGCCCACAATCCTCACGCAGAAGCCTACATATAGCATTGCAAACAGAGTGCCGGGGCCGATAATGTTCCACTGCCATGCACCCCAGAAGCAATAACACGACACCACTGCCAGCGCCACAAGCACCGTATCTATTATTATCTTCATCTTCGGGAAGGGGAGTCCCGTTACTCGCGACATCGCCACCTGAATGCCTTCGCCGGGCATCGTCACCGAGCCGCAACGTATTTCCATCGCTATGCCCGCACCCATCACCGTGCAACCGGCGAGTTGTGCCGTTACTTGTTGCCATGGGAGTGAATAGTCAAGATACGAGGTTAGGATCATATTCATGTCGATCAGCGCGCCAAACAGGAAACCGATGATAAGTTGGAGCAATTGCACCGGTTCAAATCTCCGGCGGAGCACCACGATCTGCAGAAGCACAAATATAGCGTTCATCACGTTGGTATATCCGCCGATTGTGAGCGAAGGCGCCAATCCATCTTCACCCGCAAGCGCGAAGGCCATTGGGATCGACGAGATCACACTGCTGCCTAAATTCGAGCGGACGCACAGCGCTACCCCAAGCGTCATGATATACAGAGAGATAAGTAGCCACATATGCTGCCAGCAGAATTGAATCAGCCGGGAGCGCTTGATTGAACCCCGAGTCATTATATACCTTAAAATTTGTAACTGCAAAGTTACAAAAATCCCGCGACAATCCTTGCCACTTCCGCTATCAGAGCGGAACTCTCATCCATATCGTAGCCCGAGTCGGCTACGAATACCGCTATATAGTAGCGACGTCCGTTGGCGAGATGTACATAGCCCACATCGTTCACGGCTATGATCTTGCCTTCGGCGTTGCGGTCACCGGTGCCCGTCTTGTGCCCGAATACCATGGTCTCATCCCCAATCCCGCGAGCTAAGCGGTCGGTGCCGGTAGTGCAAGTCTCCATAAGAGAGGCGATATACTCGTATTTGGATGAAGAGTCGCGAAGCGCAGCATCGAAGTATCTCAACAGCCGGGCCATTGCGGCGGCAGTAGAGGAGTTGGCATAGCAGAGGCCGGTGTCTTTATGCATATCATCTTCGGTAGATACGATATGGATGTCGTCAAATCCGAGCCCGTGGATATAATCATTGGCGTAGCCGGTGCCACCTATCAGGTCAAACAGGACGTCGCAGGCATTGTTGTCGCTCTGCTGCACCGAGTAGGCGAGTAGTTCGGCTATCGGAAGGCGTAGATCTCTCACTCCATACCGATCGCGCATAGGGCTGTAAGTATCGGTGTGCAGTTGCGATGCTGCTATCTCTATAGTGTCGGAAAACGAAATCCCATTGTCTACGCAATACTTTGCCACCGCCAATGCCTGCGGAAACTTATATACGCTCTGCATCGGCAGAGGCTCATCGCCGTTGATTGTTGCCAAATCGCCGCAGTCCGTCAGTACCGCCACGCCAATCCTCGCATCCTTGCCTTCTGTCGTCCTCACAAGTTCAGCACGAATTACTTCCGCGTCAGATACCCGATCCGACTGCCAGTCAGCAGTCTGTAGCATGGCCGGCAGGCAGAGTACGTTAAAAAGTAGTCGTAGTATCATTTCTTGAAAAATTTGCGGCGTTTTAGCGTATGACCGATAGCTACTAATATCATCGCGAAGCCAATTTTGCCGTGCACACCGCCAATTGGTGAGTGAGTATATGCAGCCAGCCAATGGGTAGCCGCTATTATCCCCGATACGAATGTCAATACATATAGCCACCAGAGTATGCGGGTGGCCACCTTCATCTTGCCGAACTTCATCAGCCACTTTTTCCAACCGAAGTGGAGGTATATATGCCGGGCAATAAGCGCTATAAACGATATTGTCACGATAAGGTGGATCACTACCGACATAATGCCTCGGCTTGATGTCACCTCAAGTTGAATGCTTGAAGCCAAAACTGCAGGCAGCAGAACGGCAAGCCGGCAATCACACACGCGAAGTTTCTGTATCTTAGTCATATTGCAAAATTACACAAAAATTTTTATAAGCGCTGAGTTCCGGCGAATCTTGATTATTCACGATTGCTTACGGTAGGTGAGCGCCGCTATCACCGACAGCAGAATCGCCATACCCCCCAACGCTGTATACTGGAGCCACAAGCCGCCAAGTGAAGTACCTTTCAGATATACTGCGCGCATTATCTCTATGAAGTATCGCGGCGGTATGCCGTAGGTGAGATACCGTGCCCAGTCGGGCATCGAACTGATGGGGGTGAATAGCCCGCCCATCAGTTGAAACACCATCACCACGGCAAACATTATGAAGATACTCTGCAGCATTGTGGACGACACGTTGGCCACAATCACTCCGAGGCTCGACATTACGAGACTGAACAGTATAGCCGCCAGATATATCTGCCCTATGCTGCCTTCGGGCGCAAGTCCGTAGACTACGCGGCCTATCACCATGCCCACGGTTACCACTATCAGCCCCACAACCCAATAGGGGATGAGCTTCGACAATACGAAGATGAATCGGCTCACAGGCGTCACGTTCATCGCCTCGATCGTACCCGTCTCCTTCTCCTCAGCAATATTAAGAGCCGGCAGGAAGCCGCAGATTATTATGATAAGCATTACCATCAGTGCCGGTATCATATAGTTGCGGAAGTTGAGGGTAGGATTGAATCGGTTTATCACGCTGCTTTCCGTGGTTTCCGCTACGATCCCGCTGTCCCTCCGAATTTCTTTCAGTGTGCCGGCTACCGACTGCGCCACGTAGCGGGCACCGAGCATACCTTTGTTGGCATTTACGCCATTGGCTAATATGTCGAGAGGCTCGGGGGCTGTGAGCATATCGGCTGCAAAGCGGTATGGTATGCAGAGGATCACATCGGCGGTTCCGTCGTCCATCGTTCGCAGGGCGGCATTGTAGGACGTACAGTTGTCGGTCACGTCAATATTGTCTGCCGCCTGCAGGTCGGCCACTATGCGGCGCGAGATATCGGTGCGGTCATTGTCGACCACGGTCACGTTGACCTGTTTCACGTCGAGATTGGCCACCAGCGGCATCACGAGCATCACCATCAGCGGCATCATCACGATGATCTTCGGGATTATCGGATTGCGTCGCATCAGCTTGATCTCTTTTCTCAGGAGCGCTTTGAGAATCCTCAGTTTCATCTTACGGCGGATTTGAATTTTACAATAGCCAGAGTGAGCAGCACGGCGGTCGTCGACGCAAGTATCGTAAGTTCCCCGACAAGAAATCCGATACCGATCTCCTGTACCATGATCTTACGCATAGCTGCTATATACCATCGGGCCGGAATCACAGCCGATACCCATTGGAGCACTATGGGAAGATTGTCGATCGGGAAAATCATGCCCGAGAGCATCACCACAGGTAGCATGAAGGCTACTGCCGATACGATGAGCGCCGCCAGCTGCGTGCGTACCAGAGCCGATATAAGCAGGCCGATCGAAAGCGACAGCAGTATGTACAGCAGTGAGAACAATACCACATTGACAATGCTTGCCGGGGAATATGGCATCCCAAGCACTCCGTAGGCCAGCATAAGCACGATAGCGAGTATCACAGCCGACAATATGAAATAAGGAATCAGCTTGCCCAAAATTATGGTAGCGGCTCTGATCGGCGACACGATAAGCAGATTGAGCGTCCCGGTCTCCTTTTCCCGCACTATCGATACCGAGGTCATGATAGCGCATATCAGTATGAATATCATACCCATTATGCCCGGCACGAAGTTATACGAACTTTTGAGTTGCGGATTGTAGAGCGTGGAAGAGATGATCGGAGAATTGCCCGACTGTCCGCTCACCATACTCTCTATGTAGCCTGTCGCAGCCTGAGCCATAGTCGTATTCGATGCATCCACTATGATCTGCGATTCCATATTGCCCGTTGCGGTGCGGAGTATCAGTATGGCATCCGTCAGCCCTTCCTCCAGCATACGGTTCTGCTCGGTTGATGCCACGAGACCCTGAAAGTCGAAATACTCATTATTGCGGAAGCGTTCGAGTATAGCGCGTGTTTCATCGGTATGCCGATCCACTACGGCACAAATCCGTATGTTGCGCACCTCTGTCGATATGGCGAAACCGAATAGGAGCAGAAGCACCAGCGGCATCAGCAGCGTGATGAGCAGTGTGCGCGGGTCGCGGATGATGTGGAGCGACTCTTTCTTTATCAATGCGTTGAGTATAGCCATGTCATTCTGCCCTTTTTGCGTTCTTAGCCACCATACGGAACACCTCGTCCATCGTGTCGGCATCGTACCTCTTCTTTAGATTATCAGGGGAGTCGAGTGCTTCGATGCGGCCGTCGACCATTATTGACACACGATTGCAGTATTCGGCCTCGTCGAGATAGTGTGTGGTCACGAATACCGTCATACCGTCAGCCGTAGCCTTGTAGATTAGTTCCCAGAACTTTCGCCTTGTCACCGGATCCACCCCGCCCGTAGGCTCGTCGAGAAACACTATCTCAGGCAAGTGTATCGTAGCGGCCACGAAGGCGAGTTTCTGCTTCCAGCCCACCGGGATATCGCCCACACGCTTACCGCGCATGCTCTCCATATCCAGATCTTGAAAGAGCCGTTGCGATCTGGTCTTGATCTCACGGTCCGACAGCCCATAGATAGTGCCGAATAGGCGTAGATTTTCTTCGGCCGTGAGATTCTGATAGAGCGAAAAGTTCTGGCTCATATAGCCTATGCGGCGTTTGATCATCTCTGCCTGCCTGACGATATCGAAGCCGGCCACGCGGCCATTGCCTGATGTAGGTACGCTCAGGCCGCAGAGCATTCTCATGGCTGTGGTCTTGCCTGCGCCGTTGGCTCCGAGAAATCCGAATATCTCCCCCTTCCTCACGTCGAAGGTGATGCGGTCAACTGCCGTGAAGTCACCGAACTTCTTCGTCAGGTCTTTTACCGTTATGGCGTATTCACTATTGTTCATTGGCGGTAAGTTTTATGAAGAGATCTTCGATAGTGCCTTCGGCCGGCGTAATGCTCACACCTTTGAGTCCGCAATGCTCCATCATCCGGGCGGCCTGCTGCGGGTCGAAATCATCCGATACTACTGCATGGAGGTTGGCGCCGAATGTGTAGCACTCTTTTACCTGCGGTAGTCGGCGTAGTTCTTCCAGCAGACGGAACATATTGTCGGCTCGGGCGGCAAAGAGACGTTCACCGAGACGGGCCACAAGTCGTGCCGGCGTGTCGGTGCCGAGTATACGGCCTCGGTCGATCATGGCTATGCGTTCGCAGAGGTTAGCCTCATCCATGTAGGATGTGGATACGAGGATTGTGATTCCTTGATTTTTGAGTGACTGCAGTATATCCCAAAATTCGCTGCGCGATACGGCGTCGACTCCCGTAGTAGGTTCGTCGAGCAGTAGTATTTCGGGACGGTGGATCAGTGCGCAACTCAAAGCCAGCTTCTGCTTCATGCCTCCCGACAGTGCGCCTGCCTTGCGGTCGGGGAAGCGCTCGAGTTGTCGGAAGATCGGTGCGATCAGGTCGAAGTTCTTCTTCACCGACACACCGAAGAGTGCCGCGAAAAACTTAAGGTTTTCCTGCACCGACAGGTCTTTGTAGAGCGAAAACCGCTCCGGCATATATCCGATGCGCGACCGCACGTCCCGATAATCTTTCACGATGTCGAGCCCGCACACTGAGGCGCCTCCCGAGGCCGGCGGCATCAGTGTGGCTAAAATTTTATATAGGGTACTTTTGCCTGCGCCGTCGGGGCCTATCACGCCGAAAAGTTCCCCCTTGTCGACCTGCAGGCTCACGTCGTCCAGCGCCATGGTGCGTCCATAGCGGGCTGAAAGATGGGATATGTCTACTATGGCGTTCATAGGCGTACCTCGCCGTACTGGCCGAGCTTCAGACGGCCATCGTTCTTCACGGCTATCTTCACGGCGTAGACTAAGTTGGCGCGCGAGTCGCGTGTCTGTATCGACTTGGGGGTGAATTCGCTCTCCTGAGATATCCACGCCACGGTGCCGGGATACTCATACTGCTCATCGCCGCCGAAATCGGCTATCACTGTCACCTCCTGCCCGATGCGGAGGTCGGCAAGCTGCGATACGGTGAAGTATGCGCGAAGATATATGTTGCCGAGGTCGGCGATCTTGCAGAGTGGTCTGCCAGGAGTGGAAAACTCTCCCTGCTCGGCATATTTGGTGAGTATGGTGCCGGAGATCGGTGATGTGACCTTGCTTTTTTCGATCTGCCGGAGTATCTGGTCGGACTGGTAGCCGATAGCTGTGACGTTGTCGGTGGTCGCCGTACGGCTCTTGTTGAGGGTCGAGAGCAGAGCGTTGAGTTCGTTTTTCAGCGTGGCGAGGGCTGCGCCGGCGTCGTCGCTCTGCTTCTGTGTCGCAGCTCCGTCGGCCAATAGACGCGCTATTCTGTCGCATTCCTGCTGCTGATGTGCTATCCGGGTTCGCAGTGCTGACACTTGAGCCGAGACATCGGGAGTGGTGC
>CAMWUX010000046.1 GCA_947177605.1 uncultured Porphyromonadaceae bacterium | reverse complement strand
GATACGATCTGTAGAGAGGTCTCGTGGGCTCGGTGATGTGTATACGAGACAGCTATGTGCATTGGGCCGATGCTGAACGCGTGGGAATAGAGCCCCTCACCGATACGCGCTCTCACCTCTTCACCTCGCGGCCACTGGTGCGAATAACCTCCTGCGAGGACTTCTACCTCGAGAACCTTACGCACTCCGAGCCCTATCTGGTGCCGGAAGCCGCGCAGCTGCTCCACGACATAGGAAGCCGCTTCAATGCCATATTGGCAGCCAACGGCGGCGCCAGATACCGCATCAAGGTGACGAGTGTGCTCCGCACCCCCGAGAGCATCCGCAAGCTGCGGCGAACCAACCGCAACGCAGTAGACTCATCGGTGCATCAGCTCGGCACCACCTTCGATATCAGTCACTCGCGCTTCATCCCCGACTCGCCGCAACCGGCCTACTCGTCGGAGGATCTGAAGCAAGCGCTCGCATCGGTGCTCGACCAGCTGCGCGACGAAGGCCGATGCTACGTCAAGCATGAGCGCAAGCAGCCATGCTTCCATATCTCCGCACGTCCCGTAAGATAAAATCACTCCACCACCATGAGCGACGACACCACATCCACCACCTCCCGAGAGCGCCACACTCCGCTGTGGGCCAAGATCGTGACGTGGATACTCGGCATCGTGTTCACGCTCAGTCTCACCCTTATAATCACTGTATCGGCGGCGCTGTGGTGGCTCTCGCCGGAGCGGCTGACACCGCTGGTCAACGGCTTCCTGAGCTCCTATCTCGATGCCGACGTGAATGCCGGTAGGGTGGAGTTGACGTTCTGGTCATCGTTTCCTCACGTGGAGCTACGGGTGGATTCGCTCGACGTGGTAAGCCGCCGATTCCGCGATCTGTCGCCGGAGTTGCAGGCTACACTGCCGGCGGATGCCGACTCTCTGGCGAGTGTGGAGCGCTTCAGCGGCGGCATACACCTGCTCAAGGTAATGCGCGGCGAGGTGGATCTCTACGATATCGAGCTGGCCAACCCGAAGGTCAATCTCGTGGTAGCTCCCGACTCCACGGCCAACTTCGACATCCTGCCGCCGTCGAAGCCCTCGGAGGAGCCGACAAAGATACCGAAGCTGAATATCAACCGCTTCGCGCTGCTCGGCAGCTTCCCGATACGCTACCGCGCCTTAGCCGACTCGATAGATCTGCAAGTGAGGATGAACGCTACCGAGCTGAGCGGCATCGACGCTCCGCAATATACACTCACCCTCGCGGGTGGCGCGTCGCCCAAGTTGCCCGACTACAGACTACCCCACATACCCTTTGCGATCAACGGCAATATAGGCTGGGATCAGGCCACGCCGGATGTAGTGAAGTTATCCGGAATGGAATTCTCGATCCTCGGCAACAAGATGACGTTCAACGCCCTGCTGTCGCTGGCCGACCCATTGACGCTCCACGAATTCGACATCAATATACCACAGATACGCCCCGGCAGGATGCTTCGCCTCTTCGCCCCCGACAACGCGGAACTGGCGCGGCTCGACACCGACCTGACCATCGATCTGCAGGCACGCCTGCTGAAGCCCTATACCCCCGCCGTGTCGGAGCTTCCGCGCATGGAGGTGAATGTGGGGCTCAACGCCTCGAAGGTGAAGTATGAGAAACTCGACCTTACGGCTCTGCAGGCCGACATCAGCGCTATAATCGACGACGCCGACCTCGACCGCTCGACGGTGGATATCCGCCGGCTGCGCTTGGCAGGCCGGGCGATCGACTTCGAGCTGTCGGGCACACTGGGCACGCTACTGTCGGATCCGAAGGTCGACGGACACTTCAACGGCTCGGTGGCGCTGGACCGATTGCCGGAGGCGCTTAAGTCAAAACTCCCCTGCTCGGTGAGCGGCACGCTCACCGGCGAAGCCTCCTTCGGCCTGCGCAAGAGTATGCTTACTCCCAAGAATCTACACCGCATAAGACTCGACGGCAATCTGGCGCTCGACAATCTTCGCGTCGACGCTTCAGGGCCGCACGGCGAAGCGGAAGCATACGTGAGCCACGCACGCTTTGATCTGGGTACCGACTCACAGCGCGAGATTGGCAACAGGGTCATCGACTCGCTGCTGACGGCGTCGCTCACCATCGACTCGATAGCCGTCAGAGGCCCCGGACTGCAGGCATCCGCCTGCGGACTTAAAGCCAATCTGGGCTCGCGCAATGTGGCGGCGTCGGCCGATACTTCATCGATAAATCCCTTCGGCGGCTCCATAGCCGTAGATCGGTTCAGGCTGAGCGCCGACAGTGCAAATACCCGGGTGCTTCTTCGCGACGTGAAGGCGAGCGGAGCGCTGATGCGATACAATAATGAGGCGCGCGCGCCACGCGTGGAGATGCGCCTCCACACCGGCCGTCTGGCCGTAGGCTCACGATCGGTGCGCACCACAATCAATGACGCCGATGTGTCGCTCTCATTCCATCCCCGCAGCAAGCGGCAGATGCCGAAGGAGATGCAGAGCCGCTACGATTCGCTGGCCGCTCTCTACCCTCATCTGTCGACCGACTCCCTACGCGCTATGGCCCGACGCGATCTGCGACGCGACCGACAGCGCGCCACCAATCCCAACGATCGCGAGAATATCGACTTCAATATCGACAACTCACTGGCATCGTGGCTCCGGCTATGGCAACTATCGGGTAGCATAAAGGCCAACAAGGCCAGGCTCTACACGCCTCACTTCCCGATACGCAACCGTGTGTCGGATCTCGACCTGGACTTCTCGACCGACTCGGTATTCCTCCGCAACACCAGAGTCAAGAGCGGCCACAGCGACTTCCTGCTCAATGGGTCGATACGCAATATCACACGGGCGCTTACGTCGCGAAGCAAGCGTGTGCCGCTGGATATAGATTTCGATGTGAAATCGGATACGATCGACATCAATGAATTATCAGCCACGCTGATCCGCGGCGAAGACTATACTCACTCGCCAGAAGGACACCACTCGGCTCTGGTACGCCTGATCGACGAGGAGTTGGAGATAGCCGAAGACTATGTGGATATATCGATAGAGGAGCCGCCGACGCGGGCTATCCTCGTGCCATCCAATATCCGCGCCAATCTGCGCGTGCGCGCCGAC
Organism: uncultured Porphyromonadaceae bacterium; assembly: GCA_947177605.1. Lineage (GTDB taxonomy): Bacteria > Bacteroidota > Bacteroidia > Bacteroidales > Muribaculaceae > Paramuribaculum. The sequence continues at coordinate 5,121 of CAMWUX010000046.1, read as the reverse complement.
AATATCCTATACACCAATCTATTGTTCCACAATTTCGACGGTCATGTAGGAGTGTTTGACGGCGCTGTGGATCTCGACCGTCTACACGCCGAGACGGATATCGGCTCCGTAGAACTGACGGCGCTGTACTCTGCCCCCACGCGCAACGAACTGCAGTTTGCCGCCGGCCTGAAAATACACCGGCTCCAGCTGCACCAGGTGCTGAAGATGCTTCCGAGCATCGACTCACTGATGCCGATGCTGAGCAGCGTGAGCGGTGTGGTGGATGCGACGGTGGCCGTGACTACCGAACTCGACTCTACGATGAATATCAATCTGCCTACGATGGATGTGGCGGTGAGGCTTATGGGCGATTCACTGGTGCTTCTCGACTCGGAGACATTCCGCACTGTAGCCAAGTGGTTGCTGTTCAAGAACAAGAAGGACAATATGATCGACCACATGGATGTGCAGGTGTTGGTGCAGGACGGCGCCGTGAAGCTATATCCGATGATCTTCCAGATGGACCGGTACAGGATCGGCGTGGCGGGCCACAATGACCTGGCGCTCAACCTCGACTACCATGTGGCGGTGCTCAAGTCGCCGCTTCCGTTCCGCTTCGGTGTGAATATCAAGGGTACGCCCGAGAAGCTGAAGATAAGTCTTGGCAAGGCGCGGATCAACGAGAAGGAGGTGGCCGAGCAGAAGCCGTTTGCCGACACGATCCGGGTGAATCTTCTCTCGGAGATGCACCGTCTGTTTGCACTCGGTATACGTGCTTCGGGCATCACCGGCCTGCGCAGTGCAATACGTCAGGGATCAGCGGGCCTGCCAACGGATTCCGGCTCCGATTCCTCGCAGGCGCCCGTAGAGTCGATGCTCGAACTTATCCGGCAAGGTCTTATCGACTTAGAGCCGCGCGGCATGATAGCGCCGGAGCGTCAGGAACAATTAAAGAAGGTCGGGAAAGCGGCCAAAAGATTAGCACATAGAAAATGAATTTCACTACTGCGATACAACGATACCTCACCGCTAACAATCTGATACGGTTCACTCCGCGGGCCGCGCTGATCGATATGGACGGCACGCTCTACGATTCGATGCCCGGACACGCACGCGCGTGGCAGCAGATGATGGCGGAGATCGGCGTGGCTATAGACTACGACGAGATGTTTCTGCACGAGGGGCGCACCGGCGCCGCCACGATAGATCTGCTGATGCGGCGCGCTTTCGGGCGCCCTGCCTCTGAGGAGGAGATGCGAAATCTCTACCGCCGCAAGACGGAGATTTTCGCCTCTATGCCGCCGGTAAGCCCGATGCCCGGAGCCGCCGAGATGCTCAATTTCTTCAGGATGGCTGAGATCAAGTGCGTGCTCGTGACCGGATCTGGGCAATCATCGCTCCTCAATCGCCTCGATACCAACTTCCCCGGCATCTTCGACCGGGATATGCGCGTGACCTCGCGCGATGTAGTCAATGGCAAACCTCACCCGGAGCCATTTATCAGAGCGATGGAGAAGGCCGGTACGAAGTCTTATGAATCAATAGTGGTGGAAAACGCTCCGCTCGGAGTGGAGGCAGGCCACCGGTCGGGAGCCTTCACGATAGGCGTGACCACCGGGCCGGTACCGGCTGAGGCGCTGCGCGAGGCGGGAGCCGATGTGGTGTTCGGCTCGATGACGGAGTGTGCCGCCGAGCTGCCGCTGCTCGTATATGGCTTCATCACCACCATGAACAACTACAACTGATGCGGCAGCGAATAATCCATACCTCCGACACTCCCGCCGCGCTGGCCGAGCTGCGCGCGGAGTTGCGCCCCGACAATGTGTTGGCGGTAGCCGACCGCAACACGGCGCGATATGCCGAAGCCCTCGGGCTGCCGGTGATCGTTGTGGAGCCGGGCGACGAGCACAAGACGCTCGATGCCGTGGCCACGCTCTGGGAGGGGATGCACGACGCCGGCCTGACACGCCACAGCCTTGTGGTGAATGTAGGGGGTGGCATGGTGACCGATCTGGGCGGATTCGCTGCGGCGACATACCGACGCGGCATACGCTTCGTCAACGTGCCAACTACGCTTCTCGGCGCCGTGGATGCGGCGTGCGGAGGCAAGACGGGCTTCAACCACTGTGGTGTGAAGAATCACATCGGAGTGTTCGCTCCGGCAGAGGCGGTGATAGTAAATACCGACTATTTCCGGAGTCTCCCGAAGGAGGAACTGCTTTCGGGCTACGCCGAGATGCTCAAGCACGCACTGCTGAGCGATAGCGATGAGTTGGCCGCCATTCTGCGCTTCGATCCGCTCGATCCCGATTGGGAATTGCTCCCCGCACTTGTGGCCGGAAGTATGGCTACCAAGCAGAGGATAGTGGATGCCGATCCGCTGGAACGAGGGCTGCGCAAGGCTCTCAATCTCGGCCACACGGCAGGCCACGCGCTGGAGTCGCTCGCCATCGGTAAGGATAGGCCGATACCCCACGGATATGCCGTGGCCTACGGGCTTGTGGTAGCGCTCGTACTGTCGGTGATGACGCTGAAGGCCGATTCTGGACTGCTCCACCGCATCGCCTCCCGTGTGCGAGGGCTGTATGGCGCTCCGGATATCACCTGTGCCGACTACGACCGGCTGACGGCACTGATGCTCGACGACAAGAAAAACCGTCACGACGGCCTGATACGCTTCACGTTACTTACCGAAGCGGGCAAGCCGCATACCGATTGTCCTACAGAGCCTGCCACAGTCGTCGCAGCCCTCGACATAGCCCGTGATTTATTTGGGATATAGATACAATAAATCGGGCGGGAATGAGTTAATACATTGTAGGACGCGCGCCGGCGCGACACCACTCTCTTCTCAAACCATAATATCCACATTTACCGACCTAACACGACATGAAAATCCGCCTACCTTTTTGCCTCGCAGCCGCAGCAATGCTGGCAGTATCGACAGCCCGCGCCGACAACGGCATCAAGGATGACTTCAACCCCGTACAGACCGGCGTGACTTCGCTCAACATCGCTCCCGACGCGCGCGGCGCCTCGATGGGCGATATCGGCGCGGCTACGGATCCCGACGTGAACTCACAATTCTGGAATCCGTCGAAATACGCCTTCGCCTACAGCAAAGCCGCTGCCTCGATAAGCTATACCCCCTGGCTGCGCAAACTCGTCAACGACATCTTCCTGGCCAACGTAGCGGGCTACTATAAGCTCGGCAGCAGCGACAATCAGGCGCTCAGCGCCTCTCTGCGCTACTTCTCCCTCGGCGAGGTGAGCCAGTACACTCCGGCCGGCGGACCCGACGCAGCTCAGACACTCAACCCCTACGAGATGGCTGTGGATCTCGGCTACTCGCGCAAACTGTCGGAAAAGTACTCGATGGGCGTAGTGTTCCGCTACATCTATTCCGACTTGGGATTCTCCGACTCGTATGCGGGCGACCAGTCGACAGGCGCATCGGCATTCGCGGCCGACATCTCCGGCTACTACACCACATACCCCATCATCGGGCGTAATGAGTGCCAGTGGTCGCTCGGTTGGGATATCTCCAACATCGGTACGAAGGTGTCGTACAACCACGGCGACAATCCGGCGTTCCTTCCCACTAACCTGCGCCTCGGCACCACCTTCGCATTCCCGCTGGCCGACTACCACACTCTGGCTCTGAGCCTCGATCTCAACAAGCTGTTGGTACCCACACGTCCGCGACTGAAAGACTTCGAAGCCGACGACAAGCCGGAGATCGACGCCGAGCGCGAATTCAACGAAGCTCTGGAGAAATGGGAGAATATGTCGCCCATCACCGGTATCTTCAAATCGTTTACCGACGCTCCCGGTGGTATGAGCGAGGAATTCAAGGAAATCAACTGGAGCCTCGGCGCCGAATACAACTACAATCAGCAGTTCTTCTTCCGCGCCGGCTATTACTACGAGAATGCGATGAAGGGCAACCGCAACTATTTCACCGTGGGCGCCGGCTTCTCGCTCAATGTGGTGCGCATCGACGCCGCCTATATGCTCGCTACGGCACAGACTTCGCCTCTGGATCAGACGCTCCGATTCACCCTCACCTTTGATATGGACGGTCTGCGCGACCTCCTCGGCCGCCGTTGATATGGATATCCCGTTTCGCACCGGATTGGGATACGACGTACACCGTCTTGTAGAGGATCGCAAGCTGATACTCTGCGGCGTAACCATCCCTCACACTCACGGACTGCTCGGCCACAGCGATGCCGACGTAGCTCTCCATGCGCTGGCCGATGCGCTGCTTGGAGCAGCAGCCATGCGCGATATCGGGTATCACTTCCCCGACACCGACGCCGCATACGCCGGCGCCGATTCGCGTGTATTGCTCCGCCGGGTGGTCGAACTTGTGGCTGAAAAAGGCTACCGCGTGGGAAATGTCGACATCACCATCGTGGCACAGGCTCCGAAGCTATTGCCCTACATCGAGCAGATGCGGGAGAATGTAGCTGCCGACCTCGGCGTGGAGCCCGACGCCGTATCCGTGAAGGCCACCACGACCGAACGGCTCGGCTTTGCCGGCCGCCGCGAAGGCATCTCCGCCCTCGCCACCGCCCTCCTCCTCCACCTCTAAGGTATTTGTGGATAGTATTGAGCTGAAATGTGATATAAGGTAATGAAAGTATTAGGTATCAGCGGAAGCGCACGAAAGGATGGCAATACGGCTATCATTATCCGGAAGGTATTTGAGGTACTCAACAATGAAGGTATTGATACGGAATTGGTGCAACTGGCTGATTATGATATTCAGCCGTGTCGTGGTTGTTTTGCCTGCAAAGGACGAGGTAACTGCGCGTTTACCAACGATGGTTTCGCAGAAGTATTCGGCCGGATGGCGGACGCAGATGGAATAATTCTCGGTTCGCCGGTATACTCTGCCGATATTTCGGCTAAGATGAAAGCCTTTCTCGAACGTGGAGGCGTGGTCGTCGCAACCAATCCCGGACTTCTTCGCCACCGGGTCGGAGCTTCGGTGGCCGCCGTGCGACGTGGCGGTGGAATGACTACCGTTGACACGATGAACCATTTCATGCTCAACAAGGAAATGATTGTCGTAGGTTCGACGTACTGGAATATTGTCTATGGTAAAAACGTAGGAGACGTTCTGAATGATGA
>CAMWUX010000045.1 GCA_947177605.1 uncultured Porphyromonadaceae bacterium | reverse complement strand
AGTTTAATCTTGACAAGTATAAAGAGTTAAAACAACGAGGCTTTCGTTTGGAATTCTAATTTCGGTGTAATTGAGGGAAGGTGGGAGCTGCAGGCAGACCATTTGCCTGTAATTTGCCTGTAGAAAATAAAAGAAGCGAGATAACTATTGGAGTTTCAATGAGTTACCTCGCTTTATCTGTGCCCAGAACAGGACTCGAACCTGCACGCCTCGCAGCACTCGCACCTGAAACGAGCGCGTCTACCATTCCGCCACCTGGGCTTTGCGAGGACAAATTTACGGCTTTTCTATTTCCCCTGCAAATTTTCTCCGAGGATTTTTAATTTCTACTTATTACTACCCCTCCGCTATCGCTTGGATGCGACAGCGAAGGGGCTGTATCTCAAAGCGGCACGCCTCTGCGGCCGCGTCCATTACTTGTTGACCTGATGCTGACGGGTGCCGTCGGCGAAGAAGGCTACTATCTGACGGGCAGCGGCGATGCCAGCGCCGGCGTTAGCCTCGGCGGTCTGCGCTCCCATTTTCTTGGGGGTGAAGAATACGCGGGCGGGATAGAGGGCCTTGAGCTCGGCAGCTCTATCGGGGGCTACATCGGCCACATACTTGATGTCGGGGCGATCGGCAAGAGCTTTGGCAAGGCCGTCCTCATCGATCACTTCCTTGCGAGCGGTGTTGACGAGAAGTGCGCCCTTGGGCATGGCTGTGATGAGGTCGTAGCCTACGGAGCGGATGGTCTCGGGGGTGGCAGGGATGTGGAGGCTGACTACGTCGTTGGAGGAATATAACTCCTCTACGCTATGGACGGGCTTCACGCCTGCTTCTTCGATGACGCTGTCGGGACAGAAGGGGTCGAGGGCACTGACTTCCATACCGAAGCCTTTGGCTATGCGGGCTACGCAACGGCCTACCTGACCGAAGGCGTGGATGCCGAGGCGACGGCCACGGAGTTCGGTGCCGGTGGAGGCGTCGTACATATTGCGCAGAGCCATCACGGCCATACCGAATACGAGTTCGGCTACGGCGTTGGAGTTCTGGCCGGGGGTATTCTCAACAACTACCCCTGCTTTGGTGGCGGCTTCGAGGTCGACGTTGTCGTAGCCGGCGCCTGCGCGCACTACGATCTTCAGACCGGGAGCGGCTTCGAATACGTCGGCTCTAACTTTGTCGGAACGTATGATCATGGCGTCGGCCTTAGCGGCTGCATCGAGGAGCTGCTGACGGTCGGTGTAACGCTCCAGAAGTGTGAGGGTATGACCCGCCTGCTCCACTTCGCGGCGGATGGCCTCAACTGCTTCTTTAGAGAAGGGCTTTTCGGTAGCTACAAGTACGTTCATGGCGATCAATGCTTGGATTCAAATTCTTTCATTGCGTCGACGAGCACGCGTACGCTTTCGATGGGCATGGCGTTGTAGAGCGATGCACGGAAGCCTCCTACGGAACGGTGGCCCTTGATGCCGACGATGCCTTTGGTGGCGGCAAAGTCAACGAAGTCTTTTTCAAGTTCCTTATATTCGGGAGTCATCACGAAGCATACGTTCATGATGGAGCGATCGGCAGGGTCGGTGACGGTACCTTGGAACATACGTGAGGAGTCGATGGCGTCGTAGAGCACGGATGCTTTGTCGAGATCCATCTTCTCGATGGCGCGGAGGCCGCCGAGTTCCTTATAGTAGCGGAGTGTCTGAAGGGCGGAGTAGATGGGCAACACAGGAGGCGTATTGAACATGGAGCCCTTCTTGATGTGGGTGCGATAGTCGAGCATGGTGGGGATGGCACGGTCAACGTGGCCGAGAGCTTCGTCGCGCACGATCACGAGGGTGACACCGGCAGGGGCGAGGTTTTTCTGCGCGCCGGCGTAGATAATGTCATATTTGGATACGTCGACGGGACGGGAGAAGATATCGCTCGACATATCGGCAACGAGGCGCACGGGGAGAGTGGGATCGTAGCGCATCTCTGTGCCGTAGATAGTATTGTTGGTGGTGAAGTGGAAGTAATCGGAATCGGGAGCTACGGTGTAGTCCTTGGGGATGTATGTGTAGTTGGCTTCGCGCGAAGAGGCTGCCACGTCGACTTCGCCGAAGAGGCGGGCTTCCTTGATGGCGTTGGATGCCCAAGTGCCGGTGTCGAGGTAGGATGCTTTGCGACCGAGCAGGTTATAGGGCACCATACAGAACTGCATCGATGCACCACCACCAAGGAAGAGCACGCTATAGCCTTCGGGCACTTCGAGAAGCTCTTTGACGAGAGCCATAGCCTCGTCGATCACGGCCTGAAATTCTTTGCTGCGGTGGCTCACTTCGAGTACGGAGAGGCCGGTGTCGGCAAAGTTGAGGATAGCATCGGCCGTGTTGCGTATCGTGTACTGGGGCAGTATCGACGGGCCGGCGTAGAAGTTATGTTTTTTCATATTCTTGAATTGTTGGGGAATAGTGATTTCAATTTTGTACAAATTTACAATTATCGGTATGACTACGGAAATTTTTCCTTAATTATTTTCCGCTACCGTCGCAATCAGTTGACTATGACTTCGTCGAGGAAGAGCCAAGCGCCGGGACGATCGTTGGCCTTGGCGCGCAGGCGCACGTATCGAGCTTCAGTATCTACCGGCACGGCATAGGGCTTCATCATGATTGACTGGTAGTCGTCGGCTACGTCGCACCACGCCTCCCCTGCTTTCTCAAAGTTGATACCGTCGGTGCTGACTTCGTAAACAACATTTTTGGGAAGATGTACCCACGCTCCGGGTGAGTGCATGAAGGATGCGCTTATCATGTGGAGGGGCTTCACACTGCCGAGATCGACGATGAGGTCTATATCGGTAAGCCAACCCTGCCAACGGTTGTCGCCATAGGTCCAGCCGCCGAGGATACCGTCGGTGAGGGTAGCGGCTCCCTGTGCGGGGTATTTGGAATGATAGGGTGTGGTGTACGTCACGGGGGCTCCGAGAGCGAGATGGGTCACGGGGGTAAGGCTCTCGGGGCGCTCGCCATACTCGTTGGCGAGGTCAAACACATTGTAGCCGAGCGAGTCGAGCAGGGAGTTCATCACCAGAGCGCGACGGTGGAAGTCGTCATAGTCTTTCGCAGCGGGGCTCCAGCCTATCTCGGCGATGGCATAGGTGCGGGGGTAGTACATATACTCTGCGTGTTCGTCGGTAGTGACTTGCTCGGTCCAGAGATTGGCCTGCACACCGAGAAGGTGCGAGAGCTGGGTGTCGGAGAGCGTGGAGTCGGCCGGCTCAAAGGAGTAGACGCGACTAAGAGGTGTGTATCCGCCGATCGAGACGGGCTGGGTGAAGGGCGCGTCCTGACAATAGTCGATATAGCAATATCCTACGGGGGTCATAACTACATCGTGACCCTCGGCCATAGCCTGATGACCACCCTTGACTCCACGCCACGACATAACCGTGGCATCAGGGGCGACACCTCCGTCAAGGATTTCATCCCAGCCTACGATGCGTCGGTCCTTGGAGTTGACATAGCGCTCGATTCGCTTGATAAGGTAGCTCTGTAGTTCGTCGACATTGGAAAGTCCCTCTTCCTGCATACGCCGCTGACAATCGGGACAGGTATGCCATGCCGACTTCGAGGCTTCGTCGCCACCGATATGGATGAGCTCGGAGGGGAAGATGTCGATCACTTCATCGAGGATGGCCTGCAGCATAGTGAATGTGGCTTCCTTGCCGGGGCAGAGGTCGGAACCGGTGTCGGAGCATGAGACCTCGGGATATGCGGCTACGACTTCCTCGCTGTGGCCGGGCATCTCGATCTCGGGGATGATTCGGATATGGCGGGCGGCTGCGTATTCGACGAGATCGCGAAGTTCATCCTTTGTATAGTAGCCACCGTATATGCCTGGCTGCCCTTCTGTAGCGTAAGGAGTGCCGGCGGCAACCCAATCGCTCCATTTGGTCTGCGGACGCCAAGCAGCCTGAGTGTTGAGTTTTGGGTAGCTTTCGACGGGCATACGCCAACCGGCGGCGTCGGTGAAGTGGAGATGGAGATTGTTCATCTTTAATCGTGCCATAGCATCGATCTGCTTTTTGATAAAGTCGACAGTGCGGAAATGACGGCTTACATCGAACATCACACCTCGGTAAGGAAAACGCGGAGCATCGGAGATAACCATGCAAGGCCAGGAATCGAGACCGCTATCGAGCATCTGACGCAAAGTCTGCACTCCGTAGAAAGCGCCGGGAGCACCTTCGCTTTTGATCTCAAGACCACGCGAAGTCACCTTGAGGGTATATGCTTCGGAATCGGTGGAGCCATACGTGACAGTGACATCGGCTTTACCTTTGGCTACAGGCTGAAAGCCGTAAGAGACAAGCAGGGTGTCGAGCGCAGCTGCGTCAGGCCCCGACACCTTTACTTTCAGAGGCGCGGCGGGCAGCTTGTATATGCCTTTACCAGGAGTGACGGACGTGGGCTTAGGCAGCAGATTTTCAGTGGGATCAGATGGGGCGGCGGCGCAGCTCAGCGATATGAGCACAGCGGCCAGAGTGATAATGATTCGGTTCATGGGTGTAGTGTTATTGACAGATACAAATTTAATTAGAATATTTTCACTAATACTATAAAATATCCTAAAACTCACTTCTGCGGAATAAACTTCCGGACGATTGAGATGTCATATCAATAACGAAACACAAAAAATCAATTAATAACTTACAAAACCACATCAAATTTATGAAGAAACAACTTTTTTCGATAGCGCTCGCCGCTTTAGCAGTACTTACCGTGACTACTTCCGCTTCCGCAGCCAAGCCCGAAGGCACCTGCGACAACAATACCGAATGCCAGGCTCCCGGGAAGAAGAAATGCAAGAAGCAGAAGCATGATCGCCGCGAACGCTGCCAGGGTGCAGATTCGGCAGTATGCAATCCTTTCGAAGGTCTCAACCTCACCGATCAGCAGACTGAAGCCCTCAAGGCTATCCCCAATCCCCACCAGGTAATGAAGGCCGCCAAGCAGCAAGCCGACTCTACCACATGCACCCGCACCATGCTACAGGACGTGCGCAAGAACTATCTGGCACAGGTGAAGCAGGTACTCACACCGGAGCAATACACCCAGTTCCTTGAAAACTTCTACGTGAAGCAGATGCCTATGAAGGGCAAGAAGGATAAGAAAGATGGTCAGCGACCCAAAGGCAAAAAGGACAAGCAGAAGAGAGGTCACGGTCCCAAACCCCAGCAGGGCGCTCCCCGTAAATAACATCACGAAACATCAACAGCAGAAATACCACTGATAATAATTTTTCATTTTTCTTCTCTCCATGGATGGTTGCAACCCCGGCGACGGCGGTTGCAACTTTCTTTTTTCACCGGGCGGAAGAGCCGGGATTGATGATCTGAACGGAGGCTGTGGCGCGAGTGAGTGCCGTATAGTACCAGCGGAGCAGGTCGAGCGAAGAGCTGTCGGGCGGTACGTAACCGGCATCCACGAATACGCTCGGCCACTGGCCGCCCTGCGCCTTATGACAGGTGACGGCGTAGGCATACTTGACCTGAAGCGCATTGACATATGGGTCACTGCGGAGGATACGCATACGAGTCTTGTCGCTCGCGGTCGGGAACAGATCGGGATCGGCCAAGGCTGCCGCATACAGTTCACCGGCTTTGGCAGCTTCGAGCGCGGGGCTCTCGGATGTGAGGGTATCGAGCAGTATCTTGCAATCGAACGAGATATCGTCGCGGTCGGTAAGGCGCAGGTGCACGTCGGCAAAGCGTAGGCCGTATTTCGTTTCGGTAGAATGAATCGACTCGACTACGGCCATATCACCGTTGGCCACAAAGTCGAGTGTCTTTACCTTGGCACTCCAGAGGTAATTATTTTTGGCCACCATGAGACGCTCACCGCGACACAATTCCTCTTCACGACCGAGGATCCGAGAGCGGATGGCGAGATTGAACAGCACGGCCCGCTTGTTGGATCGTGTAATCACCAGAGTGTCGCCTTCGGGCAGATCGGAATATGATTTGGAGATTGCATCTTCGAGATCGGCCGAGTCGACAGCCCGGCAGTCGGTGAAGCGGTCGAGGATAAGGGAGGGGGCAGGTACGGGCTCATCAAGCATCTGCCTGCGCAAGCGCGTGGCATTATATAATATGCCGGAGCCGGAGCCCTGACGCACTACCTTGGTCATGACGGCGTGCGATACCTTAAGTCCGCTTGCGCGAAGCACATCAGGGTCCATAGCGGGGCTTCGGGTGAGGCCGACGGGAGGCAACTGCGCCGTATCGCCGAGCAGCATCATACGGCAACCCTCGCCAGAGTATACATATTCTATAAGGTCTGTGAGCAGGGATCGGCCATCGGCATCCGTATCGTTGCCGATCATTGAAGCCTCATCGACGATAAACACGGCATTGGTAAGCCTGTTTTCAGCCGGGAGCCGGGAGTAGGAGAGGATGCCGCCGGCGGTGTCGGAATGATAGATACGGCGATGGATTGTAGAAGCAGGATAGCGCGCAAAGGCGCCGAACACTTTAGCCGCACGACCGGTGGGTGCGAGAAGGACTACCTTGATATCAGCCTGACGGAGTGTGCGCACAAGCGCACCTGTGAGCGATGTCTTGCCTGTACCGGCATAGCCATTGAGCAGAAACACGCGCGGATCTGCCGAAGTATCCGTCACAAACCGCGCAAGCGATGCTATCAGCTTCACTTGCTGATCATTTGGCTCGTAAGGGAGATTAAGGTAGATACTTTCGGCAAATTCGAGGCTGTCCATACGACAAAAGTAACTAAAAGTTTGTTATATTTGTGTATTCACTAAATATAAAGATTATGAACATAGGAGACAAAGCGCCCGAACTGCTGGGCATCGATCAGGATGGTAAGGAAATAAAGCTGAGCGACTACGCCGGCCGCAAACTGATACTCTACTTCTACCCTAAAGACAATACATCGGGATGTACGGCCGAAGCTTGCTCGTTGCGTGACTATGCATCGGAACTCGCTGCGAAGGGCTACGCTGTGGTAGGCGTGAGCAGCGACAGCGAGGCCTCACACCGTAAGTTTATCGAGAAGAACTCACTCCCCTTCCCGCTCATCGCCGATACCGCCCAGCGCCTGCAGAAGGAGATGGGTGTGTGGGGCGAGAAGTCGATGTATGGCCGCAAGTATATGGGTACACTGCGTACGACTTTCATCATAGGCCCTGACGGTACTATCGAACGTATCTTCACTCCGAAGGAGATCAAGACCAAGATCCACGCAGAGCAGATATTGGCCTGACGGCAAAACTACAGGATATGAAAAGTCTCCGGATTGCATCGATTGCAATGTCCGGAGACTTTTATTAGGGGTTGGATACTCCGATAATGAAGCTTACGCTTCTGCGGGAGTAACGTTAATGAAGCGGCGACCGTTTTTGCCTTCGGTGAATACTACTACACCGTCGACGAGGGCGAACAGAGTGTGATCCTTACCCATGCCTACGTTGAGACCGGGATGGTGAACAGTGCCACGCTGACGCTTGATAATGTTGCCGGCCTTGGCATGCTGGCCACCAAAAATCTTCACGCCGAGACGTTTGCTTTCGGATTCGCGTCCGTTCTTCGAACTACCTACACCTTTTTTATGTGCCATTGTGATTTAGATTTTTGAGGATTAAGCAACTACTTCTTTAATTAACACTTTGGTGAAATACTGGCGATGGCCATTTTTCACGCGATAGCCTTTGCGGCGTTTTTTCTTGAATACGATTACTTTGTCGCCCTTTACAAGAGGAGTCAGTACTTCGCAAACTACTTTGGCGCCTTCTACAGTGGGCGCGCCTACCTTTACAGTACCATCGGCGTCAGCGAGGAGTACACGGTCAAATTCTACTGTGTCGCCTTCTTTGGTGGCATCGCCGAGATAGTGGACATACAGATACTTCTGAGGCTCTGCCTTGAACTGCTGTCCCTGAATTTCTACAATTGCGTACATTGTTGATTGATACGTTGATTAGGTTAGGTCCTCACAGGCGGTGCCATTGCCGGCAACTCTTTATCGGAGCCTGCTGCGGGAAAATTGCGCACAAAATTACCGTTTTAATTCTTAATGAGCAAATATTTCGGAATTTATTTTATAAATGCACAATGCACGATTAGCGGCGGCTCAAATGAACCGCCCTACAAGCGAAGCACCCAAACAAAAATTTTTAGGGTGATGGGTCTAATCGGTCTAATAAGACTAATTGGATTTTATGGTAAAAATGTCATTGTACGCTTTTCGTGCGGGGATTCCCGCCAATGCA
>CAMWUX010000044.1 GCA_947177605.1 uncultured Porphyromonadaceae bacterium | reverse complement strand
CGAATTCGGCTGGTATCCCAGCAGCAGCCAGATAGCCGAATTCGACAACATCACCAAGCGTCCCACTCCCCAGGCTCCTGTAATCACGAAAGCCCTGCCCCTTACCTACAGCAATACCGGTGCAGATATCAAGGTGATATGGGAGATGAACCACACCAAGGCCGCCGGCGAGCCCGTCTACAACTCCGACGTCAATACCTCCGTATTCCGCATGTATGCACAGCAGGAGGGCGGTGAGCCCATCAACATGGGCATGACCACCACCTGGGCTGGTATCTGCTTCCGTATTCCTGTCGACGGTAACGCCGCAAGCTCCCGCGTCCGCGTAGGTGTAAGCGCCGTCAGCGAAGACTACCTCTCAGAGTCTGACATCGCTTGGAGCGACTACCTCACTCTGCCTACCTATCAGGGTACTGACGAAATCACAGTCGACAAGCCCATCATCAAGGCTCACCAGTCGTTCAATCTCTCATTTGTGGATCCCCTCCATGAGTCGGCTACCTGGGTTATCAAAAACTCCGAGACCAATGCGCAGGTATTCAGTGGCAACGGTACCTCGGTAGAATGTACCGGATTGCCCGCTACCGGTCTCTATAATGTTGAGGTAAGCTACGGCTCCAAGACCGATACTTATAAGAACTACCTCTGTGTTTCGCCCGACGAGACCGGCACACTACCCGAAATCGAGACAATGGCTATCAACGGTACTGACACCGAAGACGGTCCCGCTCAGATCAAGATCGAGCTCAACGATCCCCGCACATTCTCCTACACCGGCCGCTCTGCCGACGGTAACGCTTCCCGCGGTATCGAATTCCAGGGCAACTTCCTTGGCGTAAACGTAGGTACTCTCGGCATCCAGGCCAACCAGTCCTTCTCCATCGCTGCCTGGGTTTACTATCCCGAATTCAACTCCGGTATATCCAGCTTCATTACCATCGAGAACCGTGCGACAGGTGGTTGGCCATACGACAACTGGGGCTTCCTCTGGACACGCCTCAACGCCGAAGGTAAATTCCTCGCCGACCAGATCGACTCAGCCTGGGGTGGTCGCGCCGTTGGTAACGACACTGAAGGCGACCGTATCTTCTACCGCTACGACGACACTAAGATCGTGCCATGTACATGGACTCACGTAGCCCTCGTATTCGAATACAAGCCCGGTACCAACCAGTATCGTGAGATGTTCTACGTCAATGGACAGCTCCAGAAGGTTGGCGTCTGGATCAAAGTCAACAAGGGCAAGGCCGAGCACGTACTCGGCTCCGAAAAGGGTCTCTGGACTCAGCTCGAGCGCGTGAAAGATCTCGCAATCGACGGTTGCTATGGTGAAAACACCTACGAACCCGGCTACGCAGCTTCCAGCTATCCGCTCTCGGCCAACGACTGGATCGCATTCGGCGGCACCGCTTCCAATGTATCCTCACTCGAAGGCTACATCGACGATTTCCAGGTATGGGGTACAGCAATGACCGCAAGCGACGTGGTTGCTTCGATGTCAGGCCTCGATCCCGACAACCTCCCCGCCGGCGTGCTCGGCTTCTGGGACTTCGAAAGCGCTCCCGCTTCTGACTACGGCTTCGTAGGCAAGACCGGCACCTCCGCTTCCAACAAGGCTCCCAAGGCTTACTATTGGCGTCTCAACGGCAATAATAAGGTCTACACCGCTCCCGTATTCCACGCAGGTTCGCCCCAGATCTCCGGCACCTATCCTATCGTCACCGTTCCCACCTGGGATGCAGGCCGCGGCGCTACTGTCACCGGCTCCGGTAATGATACCGAAGGTCAGGCTGAAATCGAATGGAGCAAGGTAGGTGACTACACCGTGCAGCTCACCCTCTCCAACGACCACGGTTCCACTTCCCGCGAATATCCCGTGATCAGCGTTGAGGATCAGTCGATCGCAGGCATCGGCTCCGTAGAGGCTGACGGCGACTTCACCACCTACGTTGAGTCCGACATGATCTTCGTAGAGTTCGCTCAGGATGGCGACTACACCGTCAATGTCTACAACGTATCCGGTATACAGCTCGCCGAGCAGCACCTCAGCGTAAGCGCAGGTCAGAACGCCCAGATCTCAATCGGCGCGCCCGGTGTATACCTCGTGAAGGTTGAGAAAGCCGGTAAGGCTGTCCGCACCGTGAAAGTCCTCGTGAAGTAATATCGATTACTCATCATAATGCCGGGAGGCCGCGCCAAATAGCGCGGCCTCCTCTTTGTTAGTGGCAGTGAGGTAAGAGTCTCAGTAGTCGCATCCCCTCACCGCTGCGGGGTATCCTCCGGCTGTTAGTCCGGAGGCGATCATCTGTCCGAGCCGGGAGGCCTCGGCCGATGCTTCGCGGGCTAAGGCGGGAGCTGCCGAAGCCCAGAGCTGCGAGGCAAGCATCCGCGCGAGCCATTGCTCTATGGCCGGGGCTACGGCGTCGGCAGTGTCGGCCGAGGCGTCGCGCAGGGTCAGCGCTATCGCTTGGTCATCGGTCTCCCAGCGGGTCACAACCGTGCCCAGACTTAGCGCGAGCGTTGCAGCCAAAGGTGGTATCATCGCCCGCAGAGCTGCCTCGCGGTCGGTGCCGAGCACCGGCGTGTCGCCGCCGCTCAGGCAGCCGTGGAGAGCGCTCAGAGCCAGAGTCTGCTCCACCACGGTTGCAGTAGCAATCACGATTCGCTTCATAGGCGGCGACGGCGTTTTGTGCGCTCACGGCGGCGGATAAGCAGTGCGGTGTCGAGCTCCATGTAGAAGCGGGGAGCGCGATGCTCGCGAAGCACTTTGTCTACGGCATCGGAGTAGGAGAGCCCGCTCCGGTGCACCTCGCGCATCACCAGCCGGTAGAGGTCGGCCCACATGCAGCGTGCCTGCCGACGCATACGCGCCAGCGTGCCCGCATAATTGCGGTTAAGCTCATATACACGCTGGGTGGCGTAGCGGGGCGACACATAGAAGAATGGCGCCTGTTGGCTTAATGCCAAATTGACGATACTGCGCTCGTCGCGTTGACGCAGGCCGCGGATCGTCGACAGCCGGTCGCACATCTCATTGAAGTGCCGGTGGCAAAGTTGCTTGAGTGTGTTGTCATTCATAGTCGTACGGTGTTTGGTTGGGTGTAGGATTGGATAAAGAATTAATGAGAAAGTAGAATTAAATTGTGATGAGTGGTATTACCATTGGCAAAATTACAACAAACGTGGGCCGAAAACCTGATACATCAATCTAAAAAAATGTTAATACCCGCATTTGTCGCGTCGGTTATGCCGACTTCATCAGGCGGTCGCGTGCCTGGCGGAAAGAGTCGAATGTGTCGAGCAGATCGCGGAGCGCCGTAGTGGCCGAGCGTATCTGCGAGTCGTAGAGTGCCGCCGAGGTATTGGCCGTGGGGAGGCGTCCCTGCAGGGCGTCGCTCACGCCCGATATCTGCTGGAACAGGCGCATATTGAGGTCGAGGAGCTGGAATGCGGTGGTGTTTTCGCCCGCGGTGACTATCTGCGTGGGGGAGCAGCCGGTGCGCCGTGAGTCGAAGGGGATCACCGCTCCGCAGCGGGCCCACCGCTCGGCGATTTCGCTCCACGATATATCGGCCGGCTTCGCCTCCGTGGGGAATAGCAGCGCGCCTTTGGCCGATACGCTCAGGATATGGTCGATAAGGGTGATCAGTCGGTTGATATGCCTCTGCTGGTCGATGATATCCTCTACGAGGGAGTGCACCTCACCGTCGATAAGCGGGTATAGCTTCACCGCGAACGGGTGTGAGCAGTGGGCGTATGGCGAAGTGTAGTGGGCTATCTCCACCCCGGTAGGGGAGAGCCACCGGCAGTGCCAGCGCAGGGTGGCCGAAGCCACCGATACCACCTGCGCCACTCCCGCCTTGGAGCGCCTGCCGTTGAGCCGGCGCAGGTCGGCCGCCTCCTCTGCCGGGCAGAGGAAGGCTTCGGCCGTGAGCGGATCGTGGCATCGGAGCACAGGCATGCTTTCCAGAGTCCACACCTCGATTACGCGCAGTCTTCCGGGCGGTGCCTCGAAGAAACTCACCGGAGTGTCGGCCGGGCCGTCGCTCTCCGACTGTCCGAGCATACTCATCGCCGAGAGTGGTGCGAAGCCGGTGTCGCCCGTCAGATCCTTGCCCCATCCGCGGCGGATAGTGCGCAGGGCGCGGGCATCGGCGCCGAAGCGCATCAGCAGTTCGCCGCGTGTCATCGAGTGGAGCATACCTATGAGCCGTATGTCGCTGCCGCGCGGATCGCGGAAGTCGTTGACGAAGAAGCAGTCGGGGCTTACATTGTCGACCCACACTCCCGAACCGCCGGGACGCTTCTGCTGCGACACGCGCTGAATGGCGCATCCCGAGATCAGAAACTCTTCGAGCATACGGGCGTCGAGCTCGCCGATCTGATTGTAGTCCACCCCGTCGGTATCGGAGAGGCGTTCGCGGAAAGTGCCGATCACACACTTCACCAGTTGGCGGATCATATTGTTGGTCAGAGGCGTGTGGCCGCTTGCGGCGGCCTCCTCCCCCTCGGTGCGGCCCTCCTTGCCCGGGGCCGGTTCGCACCACTGGCGTCCGTAGGCGAATCGCTTGCAGCGCCTGCGCGCATCGCGCAGGGGAGCCATGCGCATCCATGCCTGATAGGCCGAATCAAGATATGTCATAGCTTAGAGTTTTTGATAGTAAAGAGGATGTGAATATGAAATCATCGTCGGGCCCGGGCATGCATACCGCCATGCAGGAGGTCACGGCGGGCTTCTCGTCGGGACGGAAACTGTAGAGCAGCATCCGGTCGGGTATTACTATGGCCACAGGCTCCGCACGGCCTCCGCGACTGAAGGGATTGGCCTGGCGGGCCACCGTGGCGGTGTCGGTCGGATCCGCGATGCGTGCCGGAGCAAGCCACGCATCGCAGATCACCGACTCTACGCGTATCACCCCATCGGGGAGCCGCGCCGTGCCCACACCGGCGGCATCTACCTCGATGCTGAGTTGCGGGGCAATCTCGGCCAGAGGCAGATCGGCAGGCTCCGACTCCTCCACCGCGCGGGCGTAGGCCGAACGGACAATGCTCATCAGCCTTGCCTCCACGGCAGGGGAGTCGCTGCGGCTCACCTCCGTCCCACCCGCGGCCAACGGCTCATAGAGCCGCCGGCTGCGCCACAGAAAGAGCATCTCCGCGGGCGTGAGAGTGAATACACGCTTCATCGGCCGAGCACCTTGACGTGGGTTTTGGGATGGCGAAGCACCAGACAGCTTGCCTCGGTGGCCACGAGCGCGTCGGTATTGCGCGTACCTGCCTTCTTAAGGTCGAGATGCTCCACCTTGAAGGGCACGTGGGTGTACTTGGTGAGGTATTCGGGGTCGATGATCATGCCGTCGGTCCAGTGGCCGCACTGGTCGAACACCTCCGAGTGGATCACGTAGAGCGTGCCGAACTTCGAGCGCAGCTCGTTGAAGTCGATGCCCCAGCGCGTCACCGTGTCGCCCGAGAGCACCACCTTCGAGAAGTCGAGTTTGTTGATCGCCTCGATGAGCTTCGAGCCGCCCACCAGAATCTTGCGTGTGGAGCCGGCCGCTTCGCCCGTGAAGCTCTTGCGCATCAGTTCGATCAGATCCTGCTGCGTGAGAGTCGACAGCGTGAGTTGTGCCGTGTGGTCGGTCTGATTCCAGATACCCTTGGTACACATCACCTCGTCGGCCTTCATCGGGTCGGTGAAGCGACCCATCACACCGAAGAGAAACGACTTCTCCATACCCAGGCGCATATCCATTATAGCCACCTCCTCCTGGTCGGAGAAAGTCCAGCCCACCTCTTTGGCCGAGAGGCGCGTGAGCACCGACTGCTCCACCTGGGTCTTGAATATCTGGCAGTAGTTGCGCGACTTCACCGGCAGCGCCTCAAACTGCGCCGTCTGCACATCGAGCTCGGCTGCGGCACGACCCATGCGGATCACCTCGTCGCCCTTGGTGATGTCGGGGATAGTGCCGGGATCGGCATCGTTGGGGTTGATCATCACCACGCGCAGGCCGCCTCCCTGACCCTGCACGATCTCCGTCACATAGAGCATCAGCGGGCATCCCTCGATCTCCACGCCGGGGAGCATCACCGTCTCCGTAGGGGAGAATATGCGGTCGTTGGCCGTCGGGAGTATGAAGGTAGTGCGGCCGTCGGGAGTGAGATTGTCATCCTCGTTGTCGCCGGGATCGGGAGTAGCTTTCACAGTTGTGGCACCGGGGCGGGTGTCGACCGAATAGTATTCGACCTCCATCGACGATGAGCGGCGGGCGCCCACCATGCGTGAAATCTGGTCGATAGGGGTCGACATCGGGCGGATAGTCACCACCTTGCGGTCCACCTCGCTCACGAGCAGGTCGGGAGCCGCAGTGCGCATAATCGAATTGGTGAGGGGAGTGTCTACTACGTGGCTTGCGCCGTTGTTTGAAGAGAGAATGTTGTTAGAGTTGTTGGTTTCCATTGTTGAGATAAAGTTTTAGGGTTAATTAAAATTAATCGTGCATTGTGCATCGTGCATCGTGCATCGTGCATCATTAAAGGTTCCACACACTCGGACGGATGCGCGAGAGGAAGGCGCTCGACAGATCGTCGGTGAGCGGTTGCGACTCGGTGGCGGGAGCAGTCGCCTCGGTCTCACCCACCCCCGGTTCGGCCATCATGGCAGGTCGTCGGAGGCTTTCGGCCAAAGCCTCGTTGCGGCCTCGCACATAGCCTCGGCGTTCGGCTTCGGCGATCAGCTCCTCGGTAGAGGGCGCCGTCTCGGCAGGTTGGGTCACTTCAGTGTTTTCAGTGTTTTCAGTGATTTCGGTGTTTTCGATAGTTTCCATAGCGGTAATAATTTTGAATGTTGAATGTTGAATTGTTTGTTTGCCATTGCGTTAGCATGGATCGGAAGCAGTGAAATTAATTGTGCATTGTGCATCGTGCATTGTGCATCGGATTGTGTGTCGGGGTTTCCGGATGCAAAGTTACGGGGCGTTTTGCCCCTCCGAAGCCCGAAATTTACTGTCCCGACAGAAGAAAAAGTAAATATATGTGTCGCCACAGCCCCCATCGCCTTGACCGGTAGCGCTTTGCCCCGAAAAAATTTTTTACCTTTGCAGTCACAAACTCAGCAACTACAGATGAAGATCATCCAACTCGATAGTGTAGACAGTACAAATACTTACATATCAGTCCACTGCGCCGATATGCCGGACGGCACCGCCGTAGTGGCGCGCGCCCAGAACGCCGGGCGCGGACAGCGCGGCAACACCTGGGAGGCAGCTCCCGGCCTCAACGTCACCCTCTCCGTGCTCCTGCGCCCCGAGCGGCTCCCGGTGGCCTCCGCCTTTCTCCTCTCCGAAGCCGTGAGCGTAGCCATAGCCGGCGCCCTCGACGCTTTCCTCAGCCCCGGCGCCGTGCAGCTCAAGTGGCCCAACGACCTCTATGTCGGCGACTGCAAGCTCGGCGGCATCCTCATCGAAAACTCCCTCGCCGGCACCGACGTGGCCCGCACCATAGTGGGCGTAGGCATCAACGTCAACCAGACGCGCTTCCTCTCCGACGCCCCCAATCCCGTGTCGATAGCTCAGATCACCCGACGCCCCGCCGAAGTATCGGCCGTGGTCAGCGCCATAGCCGCGGCCATAGCCGGCGCTCCGCTGATGCTCTCCGATCCCCACGCCCTGCAAGCCGCCTATGCCGACCGCCTCTGGCGCCGCGACACCCTCACGCCCTACATCGATTGCGCCTCCGGCGAGCATTTCACAGCCCGCATCGGGGGCGTAGCACCCTCAGGCCACATCACCCTCTCCCTCCCATCGGGCGAAATGCGCCGCTATGCATTCAAAGAAGTAGCCGCCGACGTTGGTGGACTGCGGAAAAATGTGTAAGTTTGCAGTGTACTACCTCACACCTCGACGATGGACTGCAACATTTCAGAAAATATCAGATATGTAGGGGTCGACAACCCCTCGGCTTCACGATTTGAAGCCCAGTACGCCCTGCCACGCGGCATGAGCTACAACTCATACATAATCCTCGACACCCACACCGCCATACTCGACTGTGTGGAGACCGACCTCTACGACCGATGGCTCGGCAACGTCGAAGCCGCCCTCGGCTCCGGCCGCGAGCCCGCCTATCTCGTGGTGCACCACATGGAGCCCGACCACTCCGGCTCCATAGCCCGCGCCATGCACCGCTGGCCGCAGATGCAGATCGTCACCTCCGCCAAAGCAGCCGATATGCTCCGCGCCTTCTTCCCCGCCCACGACTGGAC
>CAMWUX010000043.1 GCA_947177605.1 uncultured Porphyromonadaceae bacterium | reverse complement strand
GGCGGTGACCGAGCAGTGCGAATTGATGCCGTAGGTCAGACCGCGCTTCTCTCTCACCTCCTCCATGAGGCGGCTCTTGACGATCGATCCGAAAGTCTGCGCCAGCAGTATGTGGCGGAGGTCGTAGGGACACTCACCGTTGAAGAACGAGTAGGTGATCGACTGCGGATTGTCGGTCATCGGATGTGTGTAGCGGTAACTCCCTTCGCCCCGGTAGAACCCGTAGCCGATATCGCGGGGACGCTCTGTGCGTCCGCCTCCGGGGAGCGAGGCGATGTATTGCTCCACGAGCGCGCGGATCGAATCGCTGTGGAAATTGCCTGTGATGATGAATGTGAAGTCGCTCATGTCGCCGAAGCGGTCGCGGTGGAGGGCTATGATGCTGTCGTAGTCCACACGGTCGAGATCGGCGGGATAGAGCTTCTCGCCAAGAGGGTGACGGTTGTATACGATAGCGTGTATCGAGTCGCCCATAGCGAAGTTGTCCGTGCGGTTGGGGTTTTCGAGCTTGGAGCGGGTCGACGACATCAGGGCGCCGAAGGCATTATCGTCGCGGCAGGGCGATGTAGCCTTGAGATAAAGCAGGGCAAGCGCCGTGGGTAGATCGTCGGCGTTGGTCACAGCGATGAGTTCCTCCGACGTATTGCCGATCTTCACAGCCGACTGTACGGTGTGGCCGGCGAGCAGCTTGCGCAGTCCGGTGGAGGAGTGGCCGCCGTAGCCGCTCACGGCCAGAGCGTCGTCGACCATCTTATACACCGGCTTACGAGCCGGATCGTAGTGCATCGAGATACCGCCGGGGCTCACGCCGCGCACCAATACCTGATCAGGCTTGTCGGCGCTGTGGCGCAGATACACCTTTATACCGTTGGAGAGCGTGAGCAGTCGGCTGCCGAACGGGCCGTCGGTCTCCGAGAGGATAGCGCCGGGTGCGGGCATCTCGGCGAGCAGGGGAGTATCTGCGAAAGTGTCGACAAACGGCGCTATGGCGGCAATGTCGATAGCCGCAGCATCGGCTGCGAGTTGCGCTTCGGTCAGAGCGTCGGCATCCTTTGGAGCCGCGTAGACCGTGGTGATACGGTTGCTGCCGTCTGATCTGACCAGCGATGCGAAATAGCTGTTGACATCGTCGAGCGTGACAGTGCGTTCCACCCCCTTCATCATCTTATAATATTGCTCTGCCGACGGGATCACGCCGCCGCGGATGAAGTGCTTCACGTAGCGGCGTGCCAGATCAGTGCTCGACTCGGTGGGCGCATTGGCATACTGCGCGTTAAGCTTCGAGCGCTCGGTCAGTTTGGCGCGCTGCAGCTCGGTAGAGGTGAAGCCGTGGAGAGCGGCGCGAAGCAGTTCGGTATTGAACGTGTCGATGGCGCGGCGCGCACCGTCGGCATCAAACGCCGTGGCGCGGAGCATCAGTGCCGAGCGTGTGCCCGAGAGGAGAAACTTCTGCAGCCCGATGCCGAGATTGCTCCAGGGGCAACCGGGTGTCTCCTCAAGCGCGTCGAAGCGCTCCACCAGCATATCGCTCACCAGAGAGCGGATGTAGTCGCGGCGCACCTCGTCGATAGTGCCCTGCTGCCCCGCAGCGAGCAGCGGCTCCTTGATATAGACCTGAATCATATTGGCGGCCTGCTCCGGATCCGTGCCTACGGCCACTATCGGTGCCGCATTGTCGGCCACCTCTATCGGCGTGGCTGTCATGGCCTCCGGGCCTGCTTTGATATTGGCGAAATGCCGGCGGATCGACTGCTCCATCTTGTCAGCATCCACGTCGCCCACCACTATCACGGCCTGATTGGCCGGGTGATACCATTTATGGTAGTACGCGCGCAGAGTGTCAGTGTCGAAATTGTCGATCACTTCGGCCAGACCGATAGGCATACGCCTGCCGTAGATGCCGCCCTGATATATCTGCGGTGCCAGCGACGTGAGTATGCGCGACGCCGGTGTGGAGCGTTGGCGCATCTCACCGCGGATCACACCCCGCTCGGCGTTGATATCATCGTCGAGCAGCAGCAGGCGTCCGCTCCAGTCGCTGAGTATGAGCAGGCAGGAGTCGAGAGCGCTTTCGCGCGACGTGGGCACCTGACAGATATTGTATACGGTCTCGTCGGTCGAAGTATAGGCGTTGAGATTGCGGCCAAACTTCACTCCGATGCTTTCGAGCCAGCTGATGAGCGAATTGCCGGGGAAGTGCTCGGTGCCGTTGAAGCACATGTGCTCGAGAAAGTGAGCCAGACCGCGCTGCGACTCCTCCTCGTTGACCGAGCCCACGCGCTGGGCAATGAAGAAGTCGGCCTGCCCCTCGGGCGATGCGTTGTGGCGGATATAGTAGGTGAGGCCGTTGTCGAGGCGGCCTATTCTTACGGCGGGATCCGGCGGGATCGGATTGGCCGCATAGCCGGTAGCCAAGGTAGTCAGCAGCAGTGCCGACAGCAATAACTTTTTCATATCAGAAAATAAATTTTATCGTGAGATTGTAAATGTTGCGGGAAAGAAGTGATCCGCATCGGCTGTGCTCATATCGGCCGCCGACGCTCAGGCCGTAGCGCGATGCTATGGTGCGTGTGGCGCTAACCCCTGCACCTACCGCGGTGGAGCGGGCGGAGTCGATGGCGAAGGATGCACGTTCGATGTCGGTGAGCGCTTTCACCTCCTCGTCGGCCGGTACGAGGCCGAGGGTGCAGTGATATGGGATAGTGGAACGTATCGACACCGCCGCATCTATCAGCCATTGGCGTGAGGGCTGCACCGTGCCACTGACCGATGCATCGAGTCGGGCGTGATTGATCACACGGTAGGAGTACGGTTCGATATAGGCCGTGGTGCGATGGAGCCAACCCGGTGCGAATTCGATGTGGAAGCGCGACAGCCCTCCGAGGCGCATACCCCAGCGGCCGCGTGCTGCCACGCTCACCTGATTGTCGGCATACATCGCATTGCTCCCTATCTGCGGATAGATCGATGAAGTGGCGTCGCCAAACACATTCTCGATACCGTGTCGGCGATACACCCTCACTTCGCCCGACAGGCCGCCGAACGCACGGCCGCCTCCGGGGCTCATCCATCCGGCCTGAGCACTCAGCTCATTGTGCCACGCCGAGGCCATCGGCAGCTTGTTGAGATCGCTGAGCACCGTCTTGAATGTGAAGCGGCTCAGGGTACACGAAGCAAACCATCCAAGGCCGTCGCTCGGGTATATGTCTATGTCCAGGCCGTAGCGGTAGCCGTCGTAATAGGTCGAAAGTCCCGTGCCGTCGAAGCGTGTGTAATGATTGCCGAGGCCGGTGAGGTGGAAGATCTTGTCTACGCCCATCTCACTCTTGAAGTCGATATCGTTGGTCTGCTTGTATTTGCGCAGACTCAGGCCGATGCCGGCATGGTAGCTGCCGAAGAAGCGCCACATAGCGCCGGCGGCCACATCGAGAGTACCCGTCACGTTGCGCGGGCGAGGATCCACGTCGCGGTATTGTTGCACCGCGGAGTAGCTCAGCTCCGCGCCCCACGCCCAGCGGTCGGTATGATCGGCATATCCGCCGTGGAAGCTGTAGCGTTCGCTCTTGAGATCTCCGCCGATGGAGTCGGCCATCACGTAGGGATAGAGCAGATTGGCGTCGGCCGTCTCGTTCCACACCGCATCGACGGTCTTGCCCGATGTGTAGGAGGCATCGCCCCATAGCGTCGAACTGCGGTATTTGGTATAGGTCGAAGCCTGCAGGGCCCAACTGTGTTCACCAAGTCCGTAGCGCGGATCAGGATTCCTGCCGTCGGAGCGCGACAGGTATTCGCCGCCTGCTTCCGTGAGGCTGCCGGTAAGGCGCCACTGATTCACGGCCGGGTTGGCAAACGAGTGGTCGGCCAGCTGCCACACTCCGCTGCGGCTTTCTGTCAGAGCGTCGAGCAGTAGGTCGGCGCGCACCGGTTCGTCGCCGGCGGCTATAAGCGGGCAGCCCGCAATGCAGAGGGATAATGTGAGAGTCCGGATTGAAGTCATGGCATCGGTACTACGCCGTCGTAGGTTACAGTGGTGGCCGGAGTCCCGTTGATATCCATAGCCGTATGTTGCAGCTCGATTTCGGAGGGCACGCACATGCGGTTGAAGTCCTCGCTCGAATTGTTGGTGTCAGCCAGCACGGCACGTCCGTCCTCCGTCACGTAGAGCAGCTTGCGGCGTACGCTGTGGAAATATCGTGTCTTATCCTTGTCGATGGTGCCGCAGCCGGTCCATCCGCAGTCGAGTGCCGGCGTGCATAGCTGCCAGGCATAGTCGGAGTCGATCGAGCAGGTCACCACATCGAGTATCCACTCGTTGGGCATTCGGTAGGCCGTCTGCGACATCGAGAATGTGCCGGCCACGGTCACCTCTTCATACTCGTATGTGTAGAGGTAGTTCTTGAGATAAGTATCGCGGTCTACCGGTATGCGCGCTATGCCGAAGGCTTTGAAGCCGCGGTTGTGGAGCACCCAGAAGGAGCGCGTGTAGCAATACCACTTGTCGAGATTAGGTACCGGGCCGTCGATGTCGAGATCCTTCGGCACGCTCGACACGTCGTACCACTCGAAGTCTGCTCCGCTCAGGTCAAATGAGTTGGGATTGGCTACGCGGTGATCGATACCCGTATCCACCAGCAGCAGATACTCGCCCGGAGCCACGGGCACATCCTCTCCCGAGCCGGGGATCGTATAGAGCGCCTGTACGGTCATGGCCTCGCTCATGATATCAGGCTCGTATGTGTATTTGCGTGTGGTGAGAAATTTGGTCTCGAACAGAGTGATGCCGTCGGCGTATATCGTATGGTCGGTATTGTTGTAGAGCTTCACGTAGTCGTCGCCGTAATACTGGTTGCCCGACGGCTGCAGGGTGCCGGAGAAGAATACTTCCGCTATGATGAGGTCGTCGGTCTCTATACTGTTGTAGGCCGTGAGGCGGATTGATAGCGTGGAGCCGCTTACGTTGACACTGCGGCTGTCGGCCCTCAGCGTGGTGGTCGCTGCGCCAGGGGTGAATACTCGCGCCGAGAAGGCTACGTCGTACAGACCCGGCAGGAGCTCAATATCGGCGTTGACGGTGAATTCATAGCTCTTGCCGGAACTTACGTTGCGGAAGGTAAGCAGCCGGTCCACCACTTCTGCTCCCTCGGGAAGCTGCGGCATATCCACAGCCACAGCCACGGCAGTGCGGTTGTTCTCGCCCGAAGTCAGCGCGTCGTCGCAAGCCGTGAGGACGGTGAGCGTGAGCACGGCGATAATCAGGCTCTTTACTCGTATTGACATTTTCATTGCTGATAGTTTTTTTAAAATGAAAGGGTGGCCTCCATACCGAAGTAGGCGCTTGATGTGCGGCGTATCGTCAGGCCGTTGCTTGTGTAGTCGGGCAGATAGTCCACGATGCGGTTGACGAAAGCCGATATCTGAAGCACACGGCCTATTTTCTTGGTGGCTTTGAGATTGAGGTAGATAGCAGGTGGCACAGTCTGCGTCGTGTAGGCGGCTTCGTTGAAGTGGCGCACGAGATATTGTAGCATTACATCCGTGTGGTCGGCCTCGGAGTAGGGGTGCAGTTGGCCGTCGTCCGCGCTTATATAATATGTGGGCACGCCGTTGTCGCGCATACGGCGCGTCTTCACATACCACATACATTGGATCGATGTGGAGAAGATCAGTCCCCAGCGCGGTATCTGGGTGTCGAAGGTGAAGTTGGTGTTCAGCTGCTCGTTGATGCGTCCGTCGTCCGTAGCGTAGAGCCCTACATAGCGGTCGCTCACAGCCGTGCTTCCCACCACGTCGCTTACCGGCGTGAAGAGCATCTGCGAGTTGGAGTAGCGGCTACGCAGCCATGCGCCGTTGATGATTAGCGATGTGCCTATGGCCTGCCAGCGCGCCGTGGCTATGGTGTATTCGATGCCGCGCTTGTCTATGCGGCTCCCGTTGGTCACTTTGCGGTAGCCGTCGAGTATCTGAGTGTCTTCGTAGGGGAGCGACGACAGTTCGGGCGGTGCGGTCAGTGAGCCGGGTTCGATGCCTGAAGCATCGTAGCGATGCAGGGCGTAGGCGTCGTAGACACTCGAATAGCGGTAGCCCGAGCGAAGCGTCTCGCTGAAGAATGTCACGGATATGCGGTTGGCACCCCAGTCGGCGCCGGCTCGCACCTCCCACTTGCGGTTGCGCGCCGCGCGAAGATCGTAGTTGGTCGGGTTGTCGATATAGGTACGGAGCGATACCCGGCTGTTGTGCAGCGGATCGGAGATGTCGTAGTAGTTGAGCTGGATGAGATCATTGTAGTGTGCCTGCGGGAATAGATAGTCCACCGTAGGCATCTTGGTGGTCAGGCCGAAGCCGCCCCCTGCCATGAAGTGCATCGGTTGTCCGGAGGCTTCGATGGCAGGAAAGTTGATCACGGCGTTGAGGCGCGGATCGAGGTACACCTTGCCCGACAGTCGGTAGCGCCCGTCGAGACCGGCAATGGTCTGAGTGCGCAGACCGGCCTGAAGCTCGAGCGACGATGCTCCGATCGGGGCATTGAGAGACTCCTCTATGTAGCCCGATACGATATTGAGTGTCGGAATATCCTTGTAGGCTCTCGGGCGGGTGGTCCATGCGGCGCTGATCGGACGCGTGAGATCGTAGACCTGCCCGTCGCCGAAATTCTTGGTCGACGACAATTCTACGCCCGCCTTGTAGGTGTGGAGCAATCGCCCGCTGGAGCGGCGTCCGAGGGCGCTCAGCTTCACGAAAGCCGACAGCGGCCGTCCGTCGCTCACATAGTCGGCCACATATTCCTGAAGCAGATACCGGCCGTCGCTTACCCCCTCGCTCATACTCGTCGGAGCCACCGATGCTCGCTGGGGAGCCACCTGCTTGCGGCGCGTCAGCCGGTCGTGCTGGTAGCTCACCGAGCCGTTGAGTCTCAGATATTCGAGCCAGCTGCAGCGCTGTGTCTTGAGCGTGAGGTCCGATGTGAGTGCCCAGCGGTTGTAGGAGCTTTTATACTCATCGATCTTATTGTAGTTGAGATCCGGGTCAGGCTTCACGTTGTCTATCGATCCGGTGTAGTCGGCTCCTACGGTCCAGTCGGTAGCAATGGCCGACTGTGTGGTGCCCCATGTGAGATGAGCGCGGAGAGAGCCGTTGAAGCGTTTGTAATTTTCTCGGCTGTCGCGCGGATCGGAGCGAGAGTCGAGATATCCCGCGTCGGCGTTGATCACCTGGCGGCCTATCGACAGACCTTTGCCTGCCGAGAAAAGCTTGCTGTACTCATCGGCTTTGAAGCGTGCCGTGAGGGGAGTGGCGCGTCGGATGCGGCGTATATTCACCAGACCCGACGTGAGGTTGCCGTATTCGGCCGAGGGGATGCCGCGCACTATCTCCACACTTTCGATATTGTCGGTAGAGATGGTGCGCATATCCACACCTTTATTGGTTATATTGCGGCGCCCCTCCGGGTCAGTCGACGATGCCGATGGCACATTCTGGAGATTGGCGTCCGTGTTGACCGGGGCGCCGTCTACCACAAACATAGTGCCGAGCGATGTGATGGCGTAGTCGTCGCTCGTGTCGGTCTTGGCTCCCGTGGCCGACACCGAGCCTGTCTCGCGCAGGGTGATCGTATTGGCTTTACCCATGTCGGGCGTCTGCGATATGTTGCCGGGGAGGAGTTCGAGCAGGTCGGTGAAGCTCGTGGGCTGCAGATGCTGCATAGCCTCGCGGTCGATGCGCGACGCACTCGTGATCCCCTGACCTTCGCGCGCCGTGATCACTACTTCGCGCAGCTGTCGGGCCGATTGACGCGTCCGGATTTCAAGCGGCTTTGCCGAGGGCGACACCACCCTCAGTGTATCATTCAGCCAGCCGATATACGACACTACTATAGTGTAGCGGCCGTCAGGGAGATTGAGCTGCCACGCACCGTCGGCATCGGTAAGCGCCACGTGGTTGCCCGGATTGGCCACGACGGTGGCATAGGCGAGCGGCTCTCCGCTGTCCGCCTCTGATACCTTGCCGTGTATCCCGCGCCCGTAGGCCGCAGTGGCGATTAATAGTAGTAATATGGTGATGATCGGATATCGCATGATTGGTGATGCAAAATTACCTCTTGCCCCAGTGCTACGAAATACTCAAATCAGGGTATTTTGCCACTCCCTCACACCCTTGCCACAGATGCGAAAAATACTCGTTTTTGAGTATTTCCGGCATATTTGGGTATGCGTAATTTTGTGTCGGTAAATTGTATAAACCGATCAGTAACACAAAACACATTAATAAG
>CAMWUX010000042.1 GCA_947177605.1 uncultured Porphyromonadaceae bacterium | reverse complement strand
CGGTGATCTCTTCGCCCATGCGGTTGATGAACTCGCGGAATCTGCGTCCGGAGATAGTTTTGGTTTGTTTTTTCATTTTGCATCAGTTTTTGTAGCAGGGCAGACAAAAAACGGCTGCCAATTCCGTTGCTACAAAAACTGATGCAATCTCGTCGCCGAGCACATTATTTTTCGGAATGGCAGCCGTTTATGGCTGGATATGTCATAGGCATAAAAAAAGCCCGTAAAAGATATTTCGAGCATTGACCGAGCCCGGCGGGATAGATAGCCTATCAGTTTTTGTAGCACTGCAAAGCTAAGACAAAAATATGAGGTGGCAAAATTTTTCAAAAAAAATACTCAAAAAGATATTTTGGCCTGAGGAAATTTGGAAAATACGCAAAAGATTATTAATTTTGTAGTGTCTTAAGAAAGAGACATGAGTACATTGAAAGGGTTAAATGCCCGGATAGAAATTCTCAACGAATTGAGGTTCTATCTCCGACATGAACAGAGACTCCTCTCAGAGGGGTGGATGACCGAGTCGGACTTCTTTGAGATTGTGGAACGTCTTATTAAAGAATATGCCGCAATCTTGCTGACAAAGGAGTGACAACAGGTCTCCGGCAAAGTCCGGAGACCTCTTTTAAGTAATTCATTTCTTCCTTAAGACTTTTTAGTCTATAAACGAAAATCTATATATGCAAGAAGAGTTAAAATCATTGCTCGACGCAATTGCCTCTCAGCCGGAACTATCAGCAGAGGCAACAGATGAACTGATGTCGCAAGCATTTGCGATGGCAAAGACACCGGAAGAACGACGAGAGGCCGGAGCTTATCTTACCACTGCGATCAACAAGCGCAAGCGGCCGGATGTGGATGTCAAGGAAATACTTGGAGAGGCTGCCGAAGCGCTGAACCTCTCATACATAGCCAAACGTTATTTTAATAAAGACCGCACATGGCTGTATCAGCGGTTAAATCATGCCATAGTAAATGGTAAACCGGCAGCATTTACGGAAGCGGAACTAAAAAGATTGTCCGACTCGCTTAACGAGCTCAGCAATAATATCCATCAAATTTCTGTCCAACTTACTCATTAAATTTTTCTTAAGACAGCGCCACCCTCGAAAGCGGACAGACTTTCGGGGGTGTTGTTTTTGCGAGGCAATTGACACTACATCCAATATATGCCACTCTCATAGATGAAATCGATGCATCATCAGAGGATCCGGAGTAAGATCTCCAATCGAAAATATAAGCGAGTGGCCTGTATTGGGTCACTCGCTCGCTATATTTATTAAATTGAAATCAAGCAATAATTGTATTATTCGGATTATCTTCGCTACAATATTCAAATTTCATAGGCAATTGTATAACCCTCAAATCTTTTACGCATACCTGAATTTCCGGGCAAAGATTTATGTATGATCGACTATTGAAAAATAACTTGCTCTTCGTGATATTTTTATCGCTTGAACAACTTTCTTCTCCATACACTCTGATAGCTTTGTATCTGAAGCCTATTTTTTCTATGTAATTGATAATAAATTGAGCCGAAAATACTGTGTCTTGGAATTCGCGCATAGCTTGTAGCTCTCGAGTGATCAGGAGTATATCCTTTATCTGCTCTGAATTCCCCACCAAATCCAACATATGGCGGTTGCTACAATTGAGTGTGGAAGAAAAAATGATATAGTGTTCTCCTCGGCGTATATAGTGGACATCACCCCACCATTTAGCTAAATCCTTGAAGGTTTCCCAAAAATAGTAGCCCGAACCGAGCCATTGGCTATATTGAGGATTGTCTACGGCACGGAAAGGTGCTTTACGCAACACAGCATTCCGATCAGAACCCGAACGAGCAGTATGGTAAACCTTGCATCTCAAGATTGTATAACCTCCCCAAAGCGTTATTTCTTGATTGTCGTCCTCTCTTTAAGCTCCACCCCTAAAGTAGAGATATTGAGAGTTGGCAAGACGATTGCATTAAAATTAGCCTGTACGGTAAGAGTGCTTACGAATGCGCGTATGTAAGGATATATTATTGCGGTCGAGTTCGTGAAGAAGAACATAGGTATATCCTCGAAAGGAAGTACAGTCCTGAACTTAAAAATAGCGATACATTTCACTTTTACTATCTTAACAAACTCATCGTTGGCTCCTTTTATTGACGCGCAGAAGCCTAACGTCATCTCATATACTCCTGTTTTGGGATCGTACACTCCACTCGGAAGAAAATCAATGTTTAGACCGTCTTCTTCAGTTAGCGCGCCTAAATTTATATAAGCTTCAGTAAACTTATAATTCTCAAAAGAGAAGGCGGCATCGATATGATCATTATTTGGCATCAGGCTGACAGATATAACTCAGAACAAGTAAATATTGATGAGTAATCGACTCGAATAGTGTGAGTAGGCTCGTATATGGTAGGTAGAGGAGACTCTAACGAAATTCGGCCATAATTAGATAGTACGGACAAGATATCCGGACCTTGATTATACTGTTTGAGATCTTCCCAATCTTGACGAAGTTGGTCGGACGGTGTTGTATGTAAGTACTGAAGTACTTTATCTGCTAATTGACCCATTGTATCATATGTTGGTTACTTAATAAACATATAATCATAAGTATATGTTCACGCAACCATCCTTTTCGTTGTTAAAAGCGGTGCAAAGTTACAAATATTTTTCTTAAACACCAAGTCTATATATAGTGTCATAGTTAAAAAATCCCCCGCCGGCAGGGGCGGGGGAAGGGATGCAACGAGTGAAGGCGAGCGCCTTGCTATATGGTTTCGGATTGATCGGCGTCGGCATCGGCATTGTCGGCCGCTGCTACGCGCTTTTGGGCTACGTCGAGCGCCACCTTAAGGAATGCGAACAGAAATAGAAAGATGGCTTCGAGGCCTACGGCCGCCAGTATATTGACGAGTGCCGATGCCTTGCACCACTGCCAGATGGCGAATGCCACACCGGGAGTGAGCAACAGAGTGCCGCGGATGATAGCGGCCACGATGAATTTGATTTTTTTCATAGGGATAATTATTATGGGTTATTGGAATGATTTACGTATTTCTTCGCCGAAGTTCCGGCGGAGCCAGTCGCTGAACTCGTATCGGATATCCTGAAATGTCTCCTTGTAGAGTACTCCCCACACGGGGCGATTGTATATCCGGTAGTTACCGAGGCGCTTCATATCGAGAAATCGGATATAGGAGGGGTAGGAGGCATTGGCCGTGATACCGCTTCCCGCCGACCGGATATCGAATCGCGGGCTCTGGAGAGCGCGCTCGAGCTCATGTGACCGGCTGCGGGGATATCCCTCGCGGGTGATAGCCTCGTGGTCATAGATCTTACGTGCGGCTATGGCGCGCTGCTCTGCGAATATATTCCGGAAGCCTTTGCGAACATATTCAGTGAAATATTTCGATACTACATTGGCCGATTCCATTGTCAGGCAGATTTGATATTGAATGCGAGTGACCATCCGGCGAATGTGCCATACAGCTCTGTCTCCGGCATCGTGTCGATGCTTGAGACGTCGATTCGCATCACCGGACATCCAGCTGCCTGGTCTGCGATCATTATGCCCTTGACCCGCTCGATCACGGGCTGAGTCTCTTCAAGCAGCTCGAATGCCGATTTGCGCTGCGGGTCATACTTCGCCATCAGGAACACGACACACATATTTTTCTCCACAAACCGGTCGACATTTCCGGCTCCCTCGGCGCCGGGAGGAAGGATGAACAGAGTAGTGGATCCTTTAGGGAGCGCCTTGATCTTATCGCCCATCGACTTGTCGATGGTTACTGCCAGCGCGCCGGAGATCCCGTCGACGCGGCGGGCTATGCCCTCCCAGTATTCGCGGTAGAGAGTGAGTGAAATCATAGAAGTGTGGATTTGATACGGTTAGTATTTCTTATTTGCCGACTTGCTCCGGCTTTCCTTCAGGTCGTTGATGTAGTCGAATTTACATTTATACAGATACAACAGTACCGACCAGAAATCCGAGGCTTCTACACCGGCGACATTGCCGAACAGGCCTGCGGTAGCCACCTCGTAGGTAATCCCGAGCCATCCGGTTTTGTCGTCGGGGCGTTTTGGCCCCACGGCTTTGAAGATGATAGAGAAGTCGATTTTCTTACCATTGATATCGATAGGGCCGCTCTGGATCCGGCGCCACACATTGACGAAAAACATCGGAGCGTGGAATGCCAGGATCAGCGGGACATTGTCGGATTCCGGTATGTGATACATGACCCTGGCGATCTCTTCGTAGCTTTCGGTCACTTCACCAGGCGAGGCGCCCGGCTGTGCTACCGCCTCGATGATTGTAGCGCACTGCACAAATTCGCCGAACGTCATTCCGTCGAGCCAGTCGCCGGGTCCTTTATAGTCATCGAATTGCGGCATAATATTCCGGGGCGTGTCGAAGTCGATACGTGTGTCATGAGGCGCAGGCTGCCCGGTGGCGATGATATATCCGTCGGTAATGGCATGAGCCTGGCGGTCGATTTCCGCGATATATTGCGGGAGCAGCAGCGTGTAGTCCAGCCGGCCGAGTCCGAGTAGGAAGGAGATCCAGCGTATGCGGAAATATTCGAGATCTATGGATCCGGCAGCCAGCATCGATGCCAGCATACAATAATACCGGTACTGTTTCGGCGTGAGCTCATCGACGTACTGTGGTACATCGACAGTCTTTCCTCTTGTCTTTATCGCGATCATATCAGAACGACATTCCTTTACTATGAACTATCGGGCCGGCTATATGCCGGTCGACCGGAGCGTTATCGGCTTCGAGGGCGGCTACGAGATCCTGAAGCTGCGTGATGTACCTGGACGCATCAGATCCGAGAGCAGCCGCCACGGCATCGCGAGCCGCCTTCTCAGCCTTGAGCCGTGACTTGACGGGCTGCGATTGCTGTACCTGTACGATCCCTTCGGGCAATACTTCCACGGGCAAGCGCTCCACCGCCTTCTTCATGGTAAGGAGAGCCACGGCGCGAGCTGCCGGCTCCATAAGGACATCGCTTATGGCGTCATCGCCCTCGAGAATAGACTTCATGAACTTTCGGCCGATTACCGGCGCCACATCGGCGGACTGCACTTCCCGGATCATAGGAAGCAGGGTCACGAACAAGCGGTGCGATCCGATATTGTAGTATTCGTCGAACTGCTCTTTGCTCCGGATCAGCAGGCCGTCGCGCATACGGTATTTGCGTGAGGTGGTCCAGAACTCGAAGCCGTGACGATCGAGCTCAGCGATCAGAGCGTCGGTAGCCTCGTAGGCCAGTCGCAATATGTTTTCTTCATCGTGGAATTTCTCAAGCGATGACAGTCCCTTCTCGTTCTCTCCGAGACGGGCCGCACGTCCTGAGTCGCCATGCTGCGCATCGAGCGTAGGTATGATCTTGAGCCATGTGAAGAATGCCACCGCCTGCTTGAGATATCGGAGAGCTCCGGATGCAGAAGCCGGAACGGAGTCGGTCTCCATTCCGCCTGCTTCGTAAAACTCGGCCAGAGCGCGTACTGTCTCGGAGCCTACGATGGCCTCTACGTCGCGTATACCCAGGGGGAGCAGCGGTTCCCATTTGTCGAAAGTAATATCATCGGCGATCAGGCCGATTGCAGCCACGATCTCGGCGGCACCGGCGCCGTCACGGTCAAATAGTTTCATCGCGTTTCAGTTTATAGGGTTTCCAGCCGTCGAAGTCGTGGTTGAACGACTGTATTTTATCGAATATTTCTTCTTTATACCATCGGGCGAGCCCAGTATCGACAGTGATCACGGTGGCTTCGCTTCGCGGATTGGTGTTGACATTGGCGCTGCTCTCGATCACGAAATCGAACCGGGAGCCAAATCCGGCCATGACTTTCGAGTGATTCCTGAAGATGGCCACACGGCCGCCGAACTCCTTCACCAGTTCCGCCAGCATGAGATATATGGAAGCGTAGCTCGCCTGAAAAATTTCGCCCACGTATAAATCTATGTGTTTGAGATCCCCGCGCCGGATCCATTTCTTAATCTCTTCGACATCCGTCGCAGCCATACACCAGGTAGAGATCAGTACATATTCCACCGGCTGCTGCTTGATTATAGCGCGGAGGTATGTGAGGCTATCTACATCGCCGAATGAGAAGCAATGATACGCCATACCGGTATCGAAGTGCCATGGCAGCTCTTCCTCCAGTGCGAGCTCAGACTTCACCCGCCGTTCGAAGTATCGGCCACAGGTAGCGCGCACCTGAACGCTGCGATCTTTATTCGGATCATCGGGGCGCTTTTGATCACTTGGCTTATCGCCTGACTCTGTCTGGGTGGTATTTACGAAGAGATCACGCATTCGCTTTCACTCGGTTTTCGGGATTGACATTCTTTTCGGCATCGACGACAGTCCGGTATAGTCCGATACGTATGTCGGTACCGGGATGGTTAGCGCTGATCATCTGCTGCCAAGGCTTGCACAGCACCATATCGGGTACCGCTGTCTCGGTGGCGTTATAGACCTTGAGAGCGTAGAGCTTTTCCGAGCCGGATCCGAGTTTCGTGTCTAAGATCAGGTTGGCCAGCGACGGATCGAGGCCGAATCCGGATGTGGCTGCTGCCTCAGCTTTCTTGCAGATGGCCACCTGAGCCTCGATGTAATCCTTGATCTTCTTGTCGATCGGTGTCACCTTCCAACCCTCGAAATTATTGGCTTCAGCACTCCAGAAGTTGGATGTATGGAGGAACTTGCCGGCATTTGTGCGCCCGGACATCGATGCGGCGAACTTTTCCATGGCAGCATCCTTGAACTCTTCAAGCATCTCAGCACGATACGGTGTACCTGTCTGCTGGCAGACTTCCTTGATGCGGGCCTCGGCATCATCCCAGTAGCTCTGCGGAGATTCGATGTGCATAGATATTGCCGAAGCGTTTTCGTTGTATGCCGACAGGATCTTAGCGAGAGTGCCGGCCAGCTCCAGCCAGTCGAATGCCCCGACGAATCGCGGCACGCTATAATGATCATGACAGTAGGAATATATATTGTAGTAGCCGAGTGATACAGGGTGCCTGAAGGGATCGCGCGGATCAAAAAGCGGATATATGTGGGAGTAGCGCGAGTCTGCGAACGGCCAGTCGGCCACCATGGCCTCCGTAGGCTGTGCAAAATCATCGCCCGGATATATGTATCTGACTTTCGAGGCGGGTACGTGCTCGATTTTAGCAATGCGTGGCTGGCCGATGCGTCGGCCGCGATTGAGTGTGATCTTCACCCAGAATCCTTCGAGGTGACAGAGATCGATCAGGCATCGGTGCATTTCAGTAAGGTAATCCGAGGACTCGAGCTCGGCCGTGATATTCCTGTCGACCGTCCACTCCCTGTAGAACGTATTATTGTCGGACACGGCATCGCGGTACAATCTCGGACCTTCGCCCCACTGGAGCCCTGCTTTCTTACCCATAATGCCCTCGCCGGCGTAGAACTTCTCGAGTACGCGCGCCACATAGCCGGGCAGATCGTTGTCGGCTCCGAATGGAATGATGCGCGATCCATTCGGCCCGGCAATATAAGATATGCCGAAGGAGCTTCGGCCACCACGGATCATAAACGACGACGGCGCCCAGCCTGATGAGCGAGCATTAAGGCTGAATGTATAGATTTCGCCGGTGCCATTGTCGACGAACCCAAAATTTCCGGATCTGCGAATATTCATAGTGATGGAAGTATGATCAGTTTAACACCGTTCGGCGGCCGTTGAATTCCACGATAAGCGGTTGCCAGCAATTGAGTGCGCGGCCTGTCTCGGTGTCGGTGAAGAATAGTTTATAGCTGGCGTTTTCGATCTTCTCGTCGGAAGCCTTCGGCCGGATCTTGGCCGCATTGATCGTAACGAGGTCGCCACCAGATTTCATCTGACGGTTGTATTTGCGGAACTTCATCGAGAAGGATCCGCCGGCGAGAGATATCGCCTTCATCTGTTCGATAGCCTCGAAGAGATCAATTTTTTCAGGTGTGGCCATAAGTTGATGAGAAGTATGTATACGAGGTATAGAGATATGAGAAATAAAAATATATTCCCTATGATCCGGCCTACCGATAGAGAGGCATGGATCTCCGCCGTGCTTTCTTTCGTTTCCTGGTCGATGTGGTCCACGGTACCGGTATTCTGACTTGCTGCGGAGGAATGAAATTCCGTGAGATTGATGTCAGAAAAATTTGTGTCGATGAACCGGCCGAGGAAATTCGAGCTGCGAGACCAGATGATAAGCGTCGGGCGGCCGACAGAATCCCAGTCAATTCGGATTGTATCAGTT
>CAMWUX010000041.1 GCA_947177605.1 uncultured Porphyromonadaceae bacterium | reverse complement strand
ACCAGAACGCATGGATCAGCCTCCTGAGCCCCAACGCCAAAAACATCACCGAAGTCGTGGCTTACGATATCTCTGTCAACGTGCTCGACCATGACCCCGACGTCCATTACCTCACCCCCGGAGGCACCATGCACTCATCTGGTCAGGCCTACGTAAAGCAGATCTACACCACTGATGCCCTCTCGGATATCGACTTCAGTTGGAATGCCTCCCCGGAGTCAGTCTACACCTGCGTCGACAACGAATTGCAGATCGAGCCCGGAAGCACCTTCACACTCCACCTCGTAGCCAACGACCTCGGCAACACCTCCATAGTTCGTCAGGATCTGCGCTACAACATCGCCTACATATATACCGACTTCGACGGCGACGGCCAGTTCA
This sequence comes from uncultured Porphyromonadaceae bacterium, assembly GCA_947177605.1. Taxonomy (GTDB): domain Bacteria; phylum Bacteroidota; class Bacteroidia; order Bacteroidales; family Muribaculaceae; genus Paramuribaculum. The sequence continues at coordinate 7,917 of CAMWUX010000041.1, read as the reverse complement.
CCCTCGACCGCTCCTATGGATCAAGTTTCAGCGGTGCCAACACCCCTGCCAATTACTCCATAGTCATGAACATCGATCATCCGTTCAGCGTACCTGAAAACATCGACACACGTTTCGGACGCATACGCGTAATATACCACAATGCATGGAAGACCCTCTCCGACCCCAACACGAAGGACATCTACGAAGGACAAGCCATCGACATTCCCCTTGAAGTCGTAAGCGGATTAGCCGGTGTAGATAATATCACTACCGACGATACATCCCGCGACGGCTACATCTACGACATCCTCGGACGTCGGGTCATCGGCACCCCCGCACCCGGCTTCTACATCATCAATGGTCAGAAAGTCTTCATCCAATATTAGGATTACAGCCCTTTGATAAACGCCGCCATAGCGGCAAGCGCTTCGGGCGAGATGGTCTCGCGGATTTCACCGTATTCATCCATCTCGCCCGTTGTGGCGTGCTGGAGAAGGTGATTCAGTTCGGGCAACAGAAGCGTCTGCGCTTCGGGCACGAGAGCCTTCACCACATCGAGATTAGCCGGCGACACCTGCGTGTCCTTCCCGCCGTTCACCGCAAGCACCGGACACTTCGTCTGCTCCAGATACCTGCGCGCGTCAAGCCCGAGAAACGCATCATACCAGTCGGAGCGTGAGCCTTGCGACGCTCTGAGCGATGCCATCAGAGCCGGATTCACCACTATCCCTTCAGCCGTCGCGATGGAGTCAACATCCACCGGTTGTGACACTCCCCGACGATATTGGTCAGCCATCTCGTCAAACACCAGTCCGAGCAACCGCAGGCAGTTCGCCTGCTCCGCCCCGGTGATTCCGGCTCTGGCAAGGGAATGCGCGTTCTGGCTCAGAATAGTCTCCTTGCCCGACACTGCCATTCCTCCGAGCGACACTATGAAGTCCGGTGCGCCTTCGGCTCCGAGCATGAAAGCTATCGTGCCACCTTCCGAATGGCCGATCACACCCACGCTCCCCACTTCCGGCAATGAACGCAACAATCCGATTGCGGCCGCCGCGTCATCCTTAAATGTATAGATCGTCGATGACGCGAAGTCACCACCCGATTTAGCCGTGCCTCGATCATCGTAGCGGAGCGAGGCAATGCCGTTGCGCGCCAGATAGTCGGCAATCACGGCAAAAGGCTTGTGCTCGAATAGCTCCTCATCGCGGTTCTGCGGCCCGCTCCCCGTCACCATCACCACCGCCGGCACGCGAGTCCCTTTCGTCACATCTGCAGGCAGGGTGAGCGTAGCACTCATCACAGCTCCGTCGGGAGCGGTGAAGGCGGTGTCGATCGTAGTATACGGATATGGCGGGCGAGGTGTCTGCGGCCTGCGCTCATCTATCGGTGTCTCAGGCTTCAGCACCAAAGGAAAAGAGTAACCGCCCTGACTGAATGTGCCTGTGATAGTGCCGTCGGCGATACGTCCGCCATACGACGCCCCTATCTGGCTGCAGGCTACCCATACCGAGTCGGCCGAGCAATACAGCACCATAGTCGGGATCCCCTTCGCCCCCTGATTGGGAGAGTCAAACGTACATTGTGTTACGCCCCTCCCGTCCTCCGAAAAGTTGAATACCAACGGGAGCTTGTTTGGGCCTAACACCAACTCGCCGCGCCAAGAGCCCGTAAGCGCATTGGCCATGGGAGCCGAAGCGATAAGCAGCCACGCAAGAAATATCGTTTTGATCAGTCTGTTCATATCCGTTTGATTTAAGAAGTTTGAAATGCAGTCGTCATCACCAGCCCACGGAAGCTCCGCCACCGGAGGTACCTCCACCACCGAAGCCACCACCGCCTATACCGCCTCCGAATCCGCCTCCACCCCCGCCACCGGGGATAAAGATTACGGGGGCGGCCGTGGCGAGCTTGGCTATACTGTAGGGCACCGACGTGCGCTGACGGCAGTTGTGGCAAAGGTAGATGCGTTCGCCTTGACCTTCGCGTGTGGTCGTAGGCTGACGCAGTATCCGATTCTCGGCCAACACACACGTGCGCGCACCACACCGCGCACAGTTCGTATAAGCGCTCTGCTTGTTCACGTAAGGTATTACTTCCGTAGCCCCGCACTGATCGCAGAGCCACACATCGTAGTCTACCGAATTGAGGCGCTCCTCGGCATCCTGCGCCGGAGTAAGATATAGATTGTCGGTCTCCTCATCGAGTTTACGCATCGGATGATTGCAGTTGGGGCAATTGCGCCCGTGATCGCGCAGCCGCTTCATCATATACACGCACAGCAGATATGCAGGCAAAGCCATACCGAGGCATAAGAAGCTGAGAAATAGTGCCACAGGCCGTATCTCAAGCAGCCGGGTATAGCGATACAATTCCTCGCGGCGGCGCGTAGCCACTATCGTCCATATCACCCAGAGCAAAATACCGATGCCGCCCACTATCGAGGCACGCACCACGAAGGTGAAGAGCGATATCGAATCATCCCCGCTGCCTCGCTCCTGATCCGACACAATATCAGCTGCCGAATCCGGATCCATCAGCACAGCGCCCATCGCCTTGGTGGCAGCTATCGTGCCGGCGTCGTAATCCTCCTCCTTGAAGTGTGGCACGGCATATTCCGAAAGGATGCGGCCACACAGCGCGTCAGGGAGCACCGCCGACGTACCTCGTCCCGTGCGTGCCACAGCCCTGTGCTGCGAGCGCACTATCAGCACGAGCAGACCATTCTCCTTGTCTGCTTTACCGATTTTCCACAGATCAAACAGCTCGTTGGCAAACGTATTGTCGGAATACCCCGGAGCGATCGAGTCCACGATTACCACTACAGGCTCCGCAGTAGATACACTCCACACACTGTCGAGATAACTGTCGAGTTCAGCCACGGCGGATGCCGACAGTATACCGTCGGGATTGCTCACATAGCGGTTGCGCTGCTCCACCTGCACATTGGGAATATCAGCCGGAGTGTATACCCGTGCCTGCGCCATAAGAGCCGACAGTATGGCAAACAATAGTAATATTCTTGATTTCATCATCATCGTAAGTTTAATGTGCTTCAAGCCAGTTATGACCGGTACCCACCGACACCTCCATCGCTATCACGCCGCGATGAGCGTCAGCCATCTCCTCCACCACAAGCAGTCGAAGAGCCTCCATCTCCTCCGGCACCACATCGAATATCAGTTCGTCGTGTACCTGCATTATCATCCGCGACTTCATCTGCAGCCGGCGCATACGGTCGAATATGCGCACCATCGCTATCTTGATGATATCGGCGGCCGAGCCTTGGAGCGGAGCATTCACGGCATTGCGTTCGGCATAGCCGCGCACCACGGCGTTGCGCGACGATATCTCCGGAAGCATACGCCGGCGTCCCATCAGCGTAGTCACGTAGCCCTTCTCGCGCGCCGTCTCTATGCTGCGCTCTATGTATCTCTTCACACCCGGGTAATTGGCGAAATAGCCCTCGATAAGAGTCTTGGCCTCTCCACGCGGTATATTAAGCCGTTCGCTCAGGCCGAAAGCCGATATACCGTAGATGATACCGAAATTGGCCGTCTTGGCATTACGGCGCTGCGTATCCGTCACATCATCGAGAGCCACATGGTAGATCTTGGCCGCCGTTGCGCGGTGGATGTCAGCGCCCGAATGAAACGCCTCCACCATAGCCGGATCGGCCGACATCTCCGCCATCAGCCTCAGCTCTATCTGCGAGTAGTCGGCCGAGAGCAGCAGATTACCGGGCGAAGGCACGAAGGCGCGCCTGATTTCGCGGCCGTCGTCGCTGCGCACAGGTATGTTCTGCAGATTCGGATTAGTTGACGAGATGCGCCCCGTAGCGGTCACAGTCTGATTGTATGTCGTATGTATGCGCCCCGTAGCCGGATTCACCATCGCCGGAAGCTGATTGATATACGTGGAGAGCAACTTGCGCAAAGCGCGTATCTTGAGTATCAGATCCACTATCGGATGCGACGCACGGTGCTTCTCAAGTATCTCCTCCGTAGTAGAGAAGAAGCCGCGCTTGGTGCGCTTGGCGGCAGGGTCGATTCGCAGACGGTCGAAGAGTATGTCGCCCACCTGCATCGGAGAAGCTATATTGAAGCGCATACCTGCCATCTCATACACCTCATCCTCCATCGCGTTAAGGCGCTTGGTATATTGTAGCGAAAGTTGCGCCAGCTCGGCGGAGTCTACACACACACCGGTCCATTCCATCTGAGCCAGCACCCTCACCATAGGCAGCTCTATGTCGCGCAGAAGGCTCGTCATCCCCTCCCGGTCTATAGCATCCCGGAGCAGCGAGTGAAGGCGCAGAGCTGTATCGGCACGCTCGCACGCGAAGTCAGCCGCACGCGAAGCATCAGGAGATAGCGCCTGCTTTCCGGCAGGCTGTATCAGGTCATAGTCAAGATATTTCAGCGCCAGCATCGTGGGCGTATGCTTCCCCTCCGGCTCAAGCAGATAGTGAGCCACAGCGATATCGAAGTAAGGAGCTTCAATCTCAAGCCCGGCGCCGGCCAGAAGCAGCATCGAGCGCTTTATGTCGTAGGCACATACCGTCAGCGTAGGCGTAGCGAGCAGAGGCGCCAGTAGCGAAGCGTCCGTGCCACCGTTGTCAAAAGGTATATACACCGCCTTGTGCGCCTCCGTGCTTATCGCGGCGCCAACTATACGCGACGTCATCGCCTCGGCAGCATCAGCAGCATCCGTATCCGCAAGCAGAAACAGACCCGCAGCCTTCGCCTTGGCCGCATCGGCCACGGCCTCAGCCACAGCCTCCGGAGTGGAAGCTACAGTATATGTATGGGCTACGGTATCGATCGACCGCGCCAGAGCCTGTCCACCCGCGTCCGTAGCCGAATCGTCGAAGTCGAAGAGCGAGCCCATCCCCTGATGCTCAGGAGCCGGCGAGGCTTCAGCCTGCACAGGCGTCTCCGACTTGCTCATCTTCTTTATAAACGAACGGAACTCCAGTCGGCGGAATATCTCCAGCAGAGCCTCCGCATCTTCCGGACGGCGGCGCAGCGACGCTATGGTGAGCGACTCCGGCAGCGGCACGTCAGTCTTGATCGTCACCAGCTCCTTAGAGAAACGGATCTGTTCGGCATTGTCCACGATCTTCTTCTGAAGAGCACCCTTCAGCCGGTCGGTATTGGCAAGCAGATTCTCCACCGAACCCCATTCGGCTATCAGCTTCGAAGCCGTCTTTTCGCCCACACCCGGACAGCCCGGTATATTGTCCGACGCATCACCTTCGAGAGCCAGCAGGTCTATCACCTGACTCGGCGAAGATATACCGTAGCGCTCACACACCTGCTGCGGACCGCGCACCTCGAAGCCCTCGCCGCGAAGCGCAGGCCGGTACATCACCACCCTGTCCGTCACAAGCTGGCCATAGTCCTTGTCGGGCGTCATCATATAGGTCATATATCCTTCCGCCTCCGCCATCTTCGACAGAGTGCCTATCACATCGTCGGCTTCATAGCGCGCCACCTCCACCACCGGTATTCGGTAAGCCGCCAGTATCTCCTTGATTACTGGCACCGACAGCGTGATATCCTCCGGCTGCTTGTCGCGCTGAGCCTTGTAGAGCGGATACATCTCGTGGCGGAACGTATCGCCGCCGGGCGGATCGAAGCACACGGCTATATGAGTCGGCGCCTCCTTGCGCAGTATCTCTTCAAGCGTATTGCAGAAACCGAAGATAGCCGAAGTGTTGAAACCCTTCGAGGTAATGCGCGGAGCGCGTATCAGCGCATAGTAAGCGCGATATATCAGCGCGTAAGCGTCGAGCAGAAACAAGCGTTTTTCGTCGATATTCATATCATTCCGTATTGTGGGGAAGGTAAAATTAGTAAAAATGTGTCGTATGTCGGCAATCCATACCGATTTTTTGCTTAATTTTGCCGTACGTTAGCGTCAGCGACTATCCAATGAGTAGCATCGAGAAAATCCAGCATTCGATCAAAGCCGACATGAAGCGCCTCACCGACCGCATCGATGAGTCGCTCACTTCGTCCAACGAACTTATGAACACCGTGATCCGCGGCTACATGAAGTCCAAGGGCAAGATGCTCCGCCCGATGCTCGTCATACTCACAGCCCGCCTCTTCGGCCCCGTCACCGACAAGGCCATCGCTGCTGGAGCTTCCGTAGAGATGCTCCACAACGCCTCCCTCATCCACGACGACGTAGTCGACGACTCCCAGATGCGTCGCTCACAGCCCACAATCAATAATCTTTGGGGCAATCACATGGCCGTGCTGATAGGCGACTTCTTCGTCAGCAATGCCCTACTGCAGGCCACCGACACCGGCGACCCGCGCATCGTGGCCACCCTCGGATCCCTCGGCAAACTCCTATCCGTGGGCGAAGTCGATCAGATCTACAATGCCCGCAACCACATACTCGACGAGCGCGCATACTTTCAGATCATCTCGCGTAAGACAGCATCGCTCTTCGTATCCTGCGTAAAGATGGGCGCTTACGCCGCCGACATCGACGACGAGCGCGTAGACCGGCTCTGTCGCTTTGCCGAACTCCTCGGCCTCTCATTCCAGATTCGTGACGACATCTTCGACTACTACGCCGATCCCAAGATTGGCAAGCCCACCGGCAACGACCTGCGCGAAGGCAAGATCACACTCCCCCTGCTCTACGCACTCTCTCAGGACAAAGCCGACCGCGTAGAGGAGATGCGGCAGCTTGCTGCACAAGGCACACTCAGCACCGACGAGATCCACACCCTCATCGAATTTGCCAAAGCCAACGGCGGCATCGAATACGCCTATCAGACCATGGAGCGATTCGAGCGTCAGGCACTTGAGTGCCTCGAAGGCTTTGAGCAGACCGAAGCCCTCGAAAGCCTCAAAGCACTCTTCCCCTACGTCATCCGCCGCGACAAGTAGTGAACACCCCGAATTTTATCTATCGATACCCGCTCCTTCCGGCCATTGTCGCGTTTATCGTGGCAACTGTCGGAGTATCATGTTCGCACTCCCATCAGCAAGCCCAATCACTATCCGGCATTGAGCCTCTGGTTCTTGCTCACCCCGACAGCGCATCAGCCCTGCTCGGCGACATCGACATTGCTGATTTGGAGGAGGATTCACTAAAAGCATGGTACTATCTCCTTTCGGCTTCCGCGCATAAAGCCGGTGAGAGCCCTATGGTATCGGATTCCCTGATCCGCTTTTCATTGGAATATTACAAAAACCGCGATTACGATAGATATCTCCGGAGCGCCGATCTCTATGCCCTCTATCTCTTTTGGTCCGGCAACGGGAAAGAGTCCCTGCGATTGCTCGATTCCATCATCTCACTCCCCGATATACCCGACCGACGTATGATCGAATTGCTTCAGTCAAGGATAGGAGTAGGCGGCGCAGAATTTGATTGCGACAACAACATTCGCTATATCAAGCACCTGCAGAAGCTCGACAAAGATTCCGCGAATCAGGCGGAATACCGGTTTCAATTGTGCGTCAACTATCAGTATGCGGGCAAGAACGATTCGGCATTGATTATCACCGATGATATGCTTGAACAAGCACGCGCCAACCGGCTGGGAGATGACCAATTCAAATACACTTACCAGAAAATCGGGATATTGGAAGAACTCGGAAGATATGACGAGAGCAATGATATTGTAGATTATGTATTGCAGAATGCTCCTGACAATTCCGCACTGCCCTATCTATACTTTTGGAAAGCCCTGAATTACTTCAATATGGGGATGATCGACCGCTCTTCTCGTGAATTGGCCATCGCCGACAGTTGCGCGCAAGGCCGAGAGGACGTCGACCCTGATTATTATGAAAGTTTTGCCGGTCCGCTACGTGAAATTCTCGCATACCGGCAAAATGGCAAAATAAGTCTGATCCGGTTTGCGAGGCAGAATAATGGCCAGCGGGATCTTTTCGACCGCCTTGAATG